>CAZZIL010000080.1:0-2399 GCA_964654265.1 uncultured Gammaproteobacteria bacterium
CCGGTCCGCGCGCGCCGGCGCCGCCGGGCGCGGCGCGCGCCGCCCCAGCGCCTCGGTGAATTCCTGTATGTCCGCCGAGCCCATGGCGACTCACGGCGCCGAAGGCGCCGGGCCCCGTCCGGGGAGGGCGCCCGCGGGCGCTAGCCCGGCGGCGGGGTGTCGAGGTCCCCGGTCAGCGCATCGGTCTCCTCGTGCGGGCGCGGGATCACGTGGACCGCGACCACCTCGCCGACCTTGTTGGCCGCGACCGAGCCGGCGTCGGTCGCCGCCTTGACCGCTCCGACCTCGCCGCGGACCAGCACGGCGACCAGGCCGCCGCCCGACTTGGACTTCCCGACGATGGAGACGTTCGCGGCCTTGACCATCGCGTCGGCCGCCTCGATCGCCGCAACGAGACCCTTGGTCTCGATCATCCCCAGCGCGGTCTGGTGTGTTGCCTTGGGTGCCATTTGCTCCCCTCCTTCGTTTGGTGTTGGTTTGGTTTGGCTGGCGCGCGTCCTCAGCCGGCGGCGGGGTCGCCCCCGACCGGGCCCTTCTCCGACACCTTCGCGCCGTCGGAGTTGGCCGGGTCGCCCGAGGCCGGTCCCTTCTCCGACACCTTTGCGCCGTCGGAGTTGTAGACGGTGGTCTCTCCCCAGCTGCCCGCGATGCTCTTGGACTCGACGATGGCGACGGCGGTGGCGTCGGTGGGCGCCCCCCGGGTCTGCTCCGGCAGGCGCGCGGCGGACCCGGAGGCGACGACGACCTCGTCGCCAAGCCCGGCGCCGCAGGCGTCAAGGATCACGTGCCCGGCCTCCAGGACCTCGCGGGTCCCGTTGACATAGTCGACGATCAGGAGTTTCTGCCCCCCCAGCTGGGAGTCCTTCGCGGTGGCGGTGACCGTCCCCCTGACGAGCGCGAGCCTCATCAGAAGGCCTCCAGGTAGCGCTCCAGCTCGACCGGCGTGACCTGCTCGGCCAGGAAGCCGAGCTCGCGCTCGGCCTGGCCGACCAGTATCCCGAGCAGGTCCTCGCCGAGCGTCTCGCGCATCAGCTCCGACCCCTTCGCGGCGGCGATCGCCGTCGGGAGGTCGCCCGGCAACGCGCGGTGGCGCTCGACGACGTACGCGTTGCCGTCCTCCCTCTCCGAGGGCTCCGCCTTCTCCTTGATCCCGCGCAGCCCGGCGGCGATCTCGGTGGCGACCAGCAGGTAGGGGTTGCAGTCCGCGGAGCCGTCCCGCTTCTCGATGCGCACGGCGGAGTCGCTGCCGTCGATGACGCGGATCGCGACGGTGCGGTTGTCGCCGCCCCAGGCATCGTTGGTCGGGCAGAACGTGTGCGGCCGCCGCCGCAGGTACGCGTTCGGGGTCGTCGCCCCGGCGAGGGCGGTCTCCGGCATGTGCCGCTGCAACCCGCCGAGGTAGTGCGTGCCGAGCTTGCTGAGCTTCCCGCCGTCGGAGAACAGGTTGGCGCCGTCCTTCCACAGCGAGTGGTGGGTGTGGAAGCCGCTGCCCGACTGGTCGATGAACGGCTTCGCCATGAACGTCGCCATCAGGCCGTTGGCGGTCGCGATGTCCTTGACCAGGCTGCGGAACGCCACGACGCGGTCCACGGCGGGCAACGCGTCGTCGTAGCGGATGTTCACCTCGACCTGGCCGGGCGCGTACTCCGGGTTCGACTGCTCGACCGGGATTCCCGCCTCCTCGAGATGGCGCCGCATCGGCCCGAGGATCGGCTCCAGCGCGCTCGCGCGCGCAAGCCCGTAGACTTGGATCCCCTTGTCGCGCGGCTGCTTGGTCTCCGGGTCCAGGAGGTAGAACTCGAGCTCGGTGCCGATCTTCGGCTCGTACCCCATCTTGGCGGCCTCGGCCAGCACGCGCAACAGCGCCTGCCGCGGGTCGATCGGCACCGGCTTGCCGTCGTGGGTCTCCGCCCTGCCCATGCAGTAGGCGACCCCGTCCTCCCACGGGATCGGGTTGACCTTGCCCGTCGGCTTGACGTGCATGTCCGGGTAGCCGGTGTCGAAGTTCGTGTAGGGCGTGTCCCAGATGTCGCAGGTCATGTCCAGCGCGAACGTCGCGTTGCTCATGGCGATCCCCTCCCGCTGCACGTGCTCCCAGCGCGATGCCGGGATTCGCTTCCCGCGAAGGATCCCGTTGAGGTCCCCGATGCCGATGACGACCGTGCGGGTCCCCGACGGAAGGGGCGAGGAAACGCCCGCCTTCGGCCCTGTTTTGGAGAGGGCCGACCCTCCTCTTTGCTGACGCTTGTCCATGGCGGCTAGTATACTGTATCCAAGAAACCTGAAGCATATCGGCGTGCACGCTTCCATCCCCGGGGGATTCGCCCCCGCCCTAGGCGCCGCGACGGCCGCGGATGCGCGCGCGGGCGGCGGCCGGGACCGCCCCCGCCCCTGACATG
>CAZZIL010000081.1:0-2860 GCA_964654265.1 uncultured Gammaproteobacteria bacterium
CAACCTCCCGCACCGCACCCTCCAGCGGGTTCGCCGACAGCAAGAGGTCGGGCCCCAGGGTGACGTTGACTGTGACCTGTCGCTTCATCGTTTTTCCTCCACGATGGTTTACGTGTTGCCGGAGAGGACGCAAGTCCCCCCCGGGCCCCTTCGGCGCGAGGCGTGCCCCCGCCTTCTTTGCACTAGATTCAACCATAACTCCGCGGTCCCCTCCGTCGTCGCCGACGACATCAGGGGCCACGCTCTCCCGGGTCCCGCGGCCGGGACTGACATCGCCCACCGCATGCCGGGGGTCTCGCCCCCCACCTGTCGGCGGCGGCACGGGAGCGGTCGTGTGCGAGCTCGGGGTCGTGCCCGATCCCGGGCACGAGTCTCCGGGATCCCACTTGTCGGCCTTGAAGGCAACGGCACAGGGAAGCGGCACATCAGGCGCGCTCCCGCAAATTCCCGCACCAGGCTATCGCCAGCCCGTCGCCCGCGAAGCGGGCCGCCGGTCGGCAACCTGCCGGCGCCCTCGGCCGACTGGTCGGCCGCCCGGCCGTTCGCGAGAGGGAGGGATTGTCCCGGCCCGTGCGGCGGTCTTCGGTCTCGGCCGGGTGACCTGGTGGAAGGCACGTCGCCGGACCGTCCGGGTGGGGATGGCGGTGCCATCGGTCGTCACCGACCAGCCGCGCCTGGGTTGGGCTGGTCCCCGGGATCAAGTGGAGGCGACATCGGCATTGCGATCCTCGCAAGGGGACGGGGCCGTGCTCAACACCCCGGCCCGCCAGTGCGTTCCCGGCGGGCCGGTGGGGTCATCCTCGAGTCTCTCTGCGATAGGCGGTGAGCCGAATCGGGTGCCGCCCTTCGGGGCATGCGGGGAGGACGATGCCGGGGACCGGCCACGGATCCCCGGGACCGTCCCGGGTCGACATCACCCGCCAAGGACGCGGGACGGTCGTGCGCGGCCAGCCAAGATCCCGGTCGCGGCGCCTTGGTCGTCGCCCTCTCCCGGGAGACGTGAAGGACCGTCTCCGCACTCCCCGGCGGGGACGCTGTCGCAGGGCTGTCGTCTTCCCGGCCTTCCCGGGGAGCAGGGAGATGATGGGGCTTCTGTCCGGGACGACCTCGTCGGCGGATTCGCCGGGGTGGGTCTCGGTGGTCGAGACCCCGGATCGGTCGCGAGACCGACTGTCGGAACCTGCCGACTGACATCGTGCCGGACGCCGCACGAGAAAAGACGACACGCCCAGTCGTGGAGGTGCGGCTCGCCCTGCCTTACTGTGGAGGATCCACCAGCACGGAACAGGAGGCAAGCCGGTGCAAGTGCCTGTCCGTAAGCCGCAAGTTTCCGCGACACTCCTCGGGTAGGCGAATGTCGGCGTGGTAGATGTTTTCGGGTAGCGGGGTGACAAGCACCTGCCGACCATCTTCCATCGCCTGCGAGACCGACAGTTCCGCCCACCCGGAAAACCTGGGCTGGCGGTCACTCCTTCTTTCCCGGGCCACCGCCTCCGCCAATTCCACCTTGCGCTGGACAGAGGGGACATGCGTGAGCCGGTGGACCGAGATGTCTATGGTGCCCTCGCGCGGAAGGAATGCATCGGGGCGGATCTTTCGCTCGCCGTGTCTTCCTTTGACAATGAACCGGCTGTAAGGCAGGGCACGACCCAGCTTTTCTGTCGGGGCCAGTGGCGGCTGGTCTGGCATGCTCACGCCTCCTCTAGGCCATTCATGACCCTCAACGCCTTCCGCAACGTCTCGGCGGAGACGTAGTCCTCGCTGTCGAAACCGATCGCCTCGTTTATCCCGGGAACGCAGACAGAACACCACGCGCCGCCATTTGCGTGGCGCACCACCATGATCGAGCGCCCAAGCTCAGGCCGGGCATAGATGACCATCCCACCAGTACCGGACGGGTACACATCGTATCGGTAGGGATATTCCTCGTATAGGTGCTGCAACAGGACCGCGGTGTCCTTCAGCATCTCTGTAGTGGGAACCGGAACGCCGTACTCCCGCGCCGTGACTTTCGCCCTGCTGACATCGCGCAGGGCGCTCGCCAAGTCGAAAGGGATTGCCGGGCCGGACTCATCTGCGGCGAGTCCAAGGATGGCCGTGTCTCCGGGTTGGTGCCGCAGCTCCGGCTCCAGGATCCCGGCTTCCGTTGGCGTGCCCATCACGAGACGGCCAAGCTCTGTGCTTGGCCCCGTGCCTCAGTGTCCGTGGCGGCAAGGTGCTCCCCCGCCCCCCTGCTCACCGACCGTCGCGCCTCCACGCCTAGGTGCTCGTGCGTCCCCGGTGCGCGGACGCCCGGAACCCGGGCAGGCGTCCCGCCAATCTCCGTCCCAGGCGCATCGTCAGCGACGACTCGCTTGGTTGGCTCAACGCTCTCCATGCTGGTTCCTCTCAGACGGGCAAGTGTCGGAGTCCAGTATATAGAGACCGTCAGGCCTTGTCAAGTGGCGGGAGACGCCCGACCATCCATGGTGATGAGGACCACGCCACGACCGGAAACCCGCTCCCCGTCAACCGCCCCGCCGTCACACCCCCGAAACCGACACCCTTCCCTGCCGGTTTCGCCGTCCGGCCCGCGAGGGCGTGCGTGTGGCGCGGTGTGTGCGTGTATGCGAGGCGCTGTGCGCCGGCGCGTCGTGGCGGCGTCAGCCGGCGCGGCGCGCCGTGCGCGTCTGAAGGCGCAAGGGTCTGGCGCGCTGCGCACCGCCGCCGGCCGGCTGGACCGTCCCCCCGCTCGCGGGAGGGGATTGTCGGCGCGATGCCCCCGACCGCCCGGTCGCGACCGAGCGCCACCGTGCCCGCCGTCCCCGACCAAGTGCGTCCGAGTCATCTGCCTGACGTGCCAACGCCGCCCGACTGCCGA
>CAZZIL010000082.1:0-6679 GCA_964654265.1 uncultured Gammaproteobacteria bacterium
TGCAGCTGTTCAAGGACTGGTGCAACGGCATCAAGGAGAAGACGGGCGGCGAGCTGGAGTTCAAGCCGTTCGGCGCGAAGGACGTGACGGGCGACTTCCAGCTGTACGACGCGGTGCGCAACGGCGTGCTGGAGGCGGCGAACCCGTTCACGATCTACTACCAGAACGAGCTGCCGCTGGGGTCGTTCCTCAGCTCCTACCCGATGGGGCCGCGCAACCCGCACGAGTGGGACACCTTCTACTACGGGCTGGGCGGGCTGGAGATCGTGCGCAAGGCGTACGCCGGCCGCGGCATGCGCTTTGTCGGGATCATCCACCACGGGCCGAACATCATCCACTCGAAGGTGCCGATCAACTCGTTCGAGGACTTTCGCGGGCGCAAGATCCGCGCGCCGGGCGGGATGGTCTCGAAGCTGTTCACGGCCGCCGGGGCGAGCACGACGACACTTCCGGGGAGCGAGATCTTCCCGGCGCTGGAGAAGGGGACGATCGACTCGGCCGACTACGTGGGGCCTGCGATCAACTACGACCTGGGGTTCCACCAGGTGACGAGCTACGTCTCGATGGGCCCCCCGGGGATGATGTCGATCTACCAGCCGGTGGACCTGATGGACCTGACCGTCGGGATGCGCCACTGGGAGGCCCTGTCGCCGGCGATGAAGACCTTCGTGGAGAACGAGGTGCACGCCTACTCGGACCTGCACCACGCGGCGATCCAGCGGGCGGACCAGGAGGCGTGGCCGAAGCTGACGGAGGCGGGCACGCGCGTCACCCGGCTGTCGGAGGCGGACGTGGAGAAGTTCACCGCGCTGGCGGTCCCCATCTGGTTCGAGTGGGCGCGCAAGTCGCCCGAGGCGGCGGAGGCGTTCCAGATCCAGCTGGACTACATGATGTCCGGGTCGCTCGGCTACGTGACCCCGGGGATGATCAAGGGCCAGTCGCTGTGACCGGTCGCGCGGGGCCGTGCCGGCCCCGCGCGACGCGCAAGGCCGCCGTGCGGCGGCGCGGGGGAGGAGGCGCATGCCCGACATAACCTTCATCCTGCCGCACTGGATCTACTGGGGCGGCATCATCGCCGTCCCGCTCCTGTTCATGGCGGCCGCCCGGCGCCTCCCGGCGCGCGCGGCCGCCGACGGGGTGTCGCTCCCGCTCGCCTACCTCCTCTGGGCGATCAGCGGCTTCATGGGCCTGCACCGGCTCTACCTGAGAAGCTGGGCGGCCGCCGTCTTCATCGCGCTGTTCGTCGGGATCATCCTGTGCAACTACGAGGCGAAGCTGACGCGCAACGCGCACTCGATCGCCCGCAACGACGCGTTCAACGCGTCGTACGACCTGGAGCGCGCCGGGGAGGAGGGCGCCGAGGAGGACGCGCTCGCCGCGCTGCGGGAGGACCTGGAGGCGAAATCGGCCCGGGAGGCCGCGCTGGCCGAACGGCTTGAGGCGTGGCATCTCGCGGCCGGCGCGATCGCGCTCGTCGTGCTGGCGCTGCTCGTCGTCGACGGGTTCCTGATGCCCGGGATCGTCCGGCGCTCGCGCGGGCGGGAGCGCGAGCGCCGCGGCGCCGGGCCGCCGCCCGGGGTCGACGACCCGGTCTCGCCGCACGCGGCGGGCCCCGGCGCGTTCTCGCGGGCCGTGTCGCGGGCGAACGCGACGGTCGGCGAGTTCGCCGCCTACTGGACGGTCATCGCGGTGTTCGTCTTCTACTACGAGGTGGTGGCGCGCTACATCTTCAACTCGCCGACCATCTGGGCGCACGAGAGCATGTTCCTGCTGTTCGGGATGCAGTACCTGCTCGCCGGGGGGTTCTGCCTGCGCGAGGGCGCGCACGTGCGCGTCGACGTCTTCTACACGCACCTGGGCCCCAGGGGGCGGGCGATCGCCGACCTGGCGACGTCGGTGTTCTTCCTCATCTTCGTCTGCGCGCTGCTGGTCACCGGCTGGATATTCTTCCGCGACTCGTTCGCCATCGGCCAGGTGTCGCACACCGAGTGGGAGATCCCCCACTGGCCGATCAAGATGGCGCTGCCGCTCGGCGGCGCGCTGCTCCTGCTGCAGGGGATCGTCCACCTGCTGCGCGACGTCGCGACGCTGCGCGCCGCCGCCGACTGATGGGGATCGAGATCGACATCTTCTGGCTGACCGTGCTGATGTTCGGGTCGCTGGCGCTGCTGCTCGCGCTCGGCCTGCCGCTCGCGTTCGTCACCGGCGGCCTGGCGTGCGTGTTCCTGTTCGTGTTCGGCGACCTGAACGCGCTCAACATCATCCCGTCGCGGATCTACCCGCTGATGACGGACTACCAGCTGACGGCGATCCCGATGTTCATCTTCATGGCGTCGATGCTGGAGCGCGCCGGCATCATCGAGGAGCTGTTCGACATGGTCCACAAGATGCTCGGCGGGCTGAGGGGCGGCCTCGCGAGCGCGACCGTGATCGCGTCGACCGTGCTCGCCGCGATGTGCGGGGTGATCGGCGCGACCGAGGTGACCATGGGACTCATCGCGCTGCCGGCGATGCTCAAGCGCGACTACGACCGCACGATCGCCTGCGGGTCGATCCTCGCCGGCGGCACGCTCGGGATCCTGATCCCGCCGTCGATCCTGGCGATCCTGTTCGCCGTGGTCGCGCAACAGTCGGTCGGCGAGCTGTTTGTCGGCGCGGTCGTCCCCGGGCTGATGCTGTCGGCGATGTACATCGGCTACATCACGCTGCGCTGCGGCCTCAACCCGTCGCTCGGCCCCGCGTTGCCGCCGGAGGAGCGGGTGTCCCCCGAGGAGAAGCTGCGCCTGCTGCGCAACCTGGCGGCGCCGATCGCCCTGGTCGCGATCGTCCTCGGGGTGATCTTCACCGGGGTCGCCACCCCGGTCGAGGCCGCCAGCATCGGCAGCTTCGGCGCCATGGTCGTCAGCGCCATGCACCGCAGGCTGACCGTCGCCAACGTCCGCTCGGCCGCGATCTCCACGCTGAAGGTGACCGGGATGGTGCTGTGGATCATCTTCGGCGCGACGCTGTTTGTGGGGTTCTACATCTTCAACGACGGGCAGGAGTTCGTGAACCGCTCGATCCTGGCGACCGGTCTCGGCCCGTACGGGATCCTGGTGCTGATGATGGTCCTTCTCGTGATCCTGGGGATGTTCCTCGACTGGGTGGGGATCCTCCTGCTGGCGGTGCCGATCTTCGTCCCGCTGATGAAGACGCTGTCGTTCGACGGGGTGTTCGGGTTGCCGGGCGTCCCGGCGGAGGACCTGGCGCTGTGGTTCGGCGTCGTCTACATGGTGAACATGCAGATGTCGTTCCTGAGCCCGCCGTTCGGCTACGCGCTGTTCTACCTGAAGAGCGTCGCCCCGCCGGGGGTGACGATGGCGCAGATCTACCGGTCGTCGCTGCCGTTCCTCGGGCTGCAGACCGTCGGCCTGGCGCTGTGCATCATCTTCCCCGACCTTGTGCTGTGGCTCCCGCGCAAGGTCTACGGCTGAGCGGCGCGGCATGGCCCGGCCGCCGGCGGCGTCCGGCGCGCCAAGTCGGATAGACTGTCTGGCCGGGCCGCGCCCGGCACGGCCCGCCACGAGGAGGGATGGGGAAAGAGATCGAATCGGCGGAGTTCGACTCCGCGGCGCACGCCGAGTTTGTGCGGCGGCTTGCGCGGGAGACCGCGACCGCGCTGCGTTGGGGGCGCGACGGGCGGTTCGCCCGCGAGCACCCCAGGATCGGGTTCGAGGTCGAGGCCTGCCTGGTCGACAACAGCTACCACGCCGCGCCGATCAACGAGAAGTTCCTGCGGCTGTTGGGCGATCCGCACGCGACAGTCGAGCTCGCGCGCTTCAACGTCGAGTTCAACCCGCCGCCGTTCCGCCTGGAGGGGGGCGTGCTCGACCGCGCGCGGGAGACGCTGACGGACATCTTCCTGCGCGCGGGGGTGACCGCCGAGCACCTGGACACCCGGCTGCTGCTGACGGGGATCCTGCCGACGCTCACGCCCGGGGACCTGGACTCGCGGCTGCTGTCGACCTCCAACCGCTACCAGGCGTTCCAGGAGCTGTTCGCGCGCTGGCAGGGCGGCGGCATGGCGCGCGTCGAGATCCCGGAGAACGAGGGACTGGTCGTCGGGGTCAACAGCGTGATGATGGAGTCGGTCACGACCTCGCAGCAGATCCACCTGCAGGTCCCCGAGCCCGGGTCGGGTCCCTACTACAACGCCGCGCAGGCCGTCGCCGGGCCGGCGGTGGCGCTGTGCGCCAACTCGCCGTACTTCATGGGGCGCGACCTCTGGACCGAGAGCCGCATCCCGGTGTTCGAGCAGGTGCTGATGCCGCGCTTCCACGGCGGCCGCCGGCGCGAGGACTTCTTCGGCGCCCGCCACGTCGACCACTCGGCGCTGGAGGTGTTCCAGCGCAACCTCGACCGGCTGGCGGTGATCCTGCCCGAGGTCTCGGAGGCGGACGGGACCCTGCCGCACCTGGCGCTGCACAACAGCACCGCGTGGCGCTGGAACCGCCCGGTGATCGCGTTCGAGGAGGACGGGCGGCCGACGCTGCGGATCGAGTTCCGGGCGGCGCCCTCCGGGCCGACCATCGGCGACATGGTCGCCAACGCGGCGTTCTTTGTCGGCGCGGTCTGGGGTCTTGCGAACGGCGAGCTGGCCGGGCTGTCCGGGCGCCAGTTGCAACGCCGGCTTCCGTTCGCCACGGTGCGGGAGAACTTCTACGCGTGCGCGCGCGACGGGCTCGACGCGGAGGTCGGCTGGCTCGGCGGCGTGCGCCGACCGGTGGGGGAGCTGATCTGCGACACGCTTCTCCCGGTGGCGCGGGACGCGCTCACGGGACTGGGTGTCGACGCCGACGCCGTCGGGCGCGCGCTCGGGATAGCCGAGCGGCGGGCCGAGACCCGGCGCAACGGGGCGACCTGGCAGCGCGCCCACATGCGGCGCACCGACGGCGGGTCGCTCGGCGTGGCCAAGATGGTGGCGTCCTACTACCGGCGGCAGAACCAGGACATCCCCGTCCACGAGTGGAGCGTGTAGGCGTCGCCCCGCGCGGACGGCACGCCGCCTTCCCGGCGTCGCCGGGGCGACCCCCGCCGCTCAGGCGGCGATGGCGCCGACCAGTCGGTCGATCTCCTCCTCGCGGGTGCACCACGAGGTGCACAGGCGCACCGGGGCCTCCCCGTCGCGCCCGAAGTCAAGCCCCTCCTGCCGCAGCCGGCCGCGCGCCCCGCCGTCGAGCGCGATAAACACCATGTTCACCTCGGGATCGTGCGCGGGTGTCAACCCGGCCTCGCAAGCCCTCGGCACCGAAGACCTCAAGCGGGTGCTGTTTGGACCGGGAGCAGAAGCTCTCCGGGTCCGCGAGGGGTCCCTCAGTCACAGCCAGCGGAAGGTGTGCTCGCGCGGACCGAAGCCGACTGCGGTCGCGCATTGCCCCTCTGTCCCGGCACGCCCGGGTCGGGGATGCGGAGAATCGCACCGCAGCTGCCCGACCGACACGCCCGTGCACCGGGAGGCGTCGCGTGGAGTAGAGGTGGCCGGGTTTCGCGCGGGGCACAGTGAGACCACGGGCGCGTGAGCCGGCAGCGCGGAATCAGGTAGACTTGCCCTGCCCCTACCCCTCCCGCAGATGTCCCTCCTCTCCCGTCCTCTTCTTGTCCACCGCACCCTGCCCGTCGGGCCATCCCGGCGACGGGAAGACTCCCGTGAGGGTCCCGGTGCTGGAGAGGCACGGCGTGCTCGCCGAGCTGGTGGTCAGCATCGAGGAGGCCCGGTGACCGTTGCGCCGACCAGTCGACCGTGGGGTGGTGGTGATCCGCAATGCGCTCGCGGGCCTGACCGGGTACGTGCGCGCCCAGGCCACGAGGGTCGCCACGAGGCCGGGATTGCGCCCGCGCGCAAGGTGTCAGGCATGCCGTGCGTTGGGTCGGCAAGATCTACCGCGACAAGTGCCCGAAGGCCGCCGAATCTGTCGGCAAGGCCCCAGAGCGACCCTTGGTCTTCTACGACCTCCCGGAGAGGTGCTATTGCCGGATTCGTCCGACCAACGCGGTCGGGGCACTGTTCGTCACCACTTGCCGATCCACTCGCCAGATCCGAGACCGCAACAATCCGGGTTTGGTGGCAGGCATGGTCTGCAAACTGGCGTTGGCCGCCCCCGGGGCAAACAGGCACCGACTGCACGGTCCCAGGCACATTGCCCAGACGCCGACGGTCGTCCCGCTCAAGGACGGTGTCCGGCGAGAGGGAGAATGTGCGCAAGTGACATGATGGGCCAAACGGATCGTTCCAGAAAAAATTCTGGGAACACAGATAGCGCAGAGCAAGTCGCCAATCTGCTCGACGGCGCCACCGGTGTGGATGTTTCCACTCCCGGAGGGTGCCATACGCTAATGAGACTGATGACCAGTATGGACTATGATGCGTGCAGGATATCGCTCCAGCTCGCCAAGATCGCGCCCCGGGACGACGCTACCGTGGCTACTCGCTGGATTAACCTAATGGCGGCATCGTTGAGTGGTGCGACTAAAGTCGCGAGACGACTGCTTAACCAAGGCGCGGAAGCAAACCAGGCGGGCGCGGCCCGTTGGACTGCGCTGATGGCGGCGGCGGTAGCGGGCCACAGCGAAGTAATCAACCTGCTGCTCACAGCGGGCGCACACGTAAACGCCGAGGACACGGATGGCGTAACCCCCGCAA
>CAZZIL010000083.1:0-1730 GCA_964654265.1 uncultured Gammaproteobacteria bacterium
AGCGCCAGCTTCGGGACGTAGAACGACACCGTCCAGTTCGGCTGGTCGACAACCTGGCTGACGCGCAGGTCGCCCACCACGCTGCACAGCATGTAGGCCTCGACGGCGGGCATCCCGGTGTCCTTGCACAGCCAGTCGATCATGCAGCGGACCGCGTCCCTCACGCCCTGCATCAGGTCCGGGCCGATGCCGGTGGTGGCGATGTACCCCTTGGGGTCGAAGTGCCCGCTGACCGGGCCTTCCGTCTCGAACCGGGGGAACGGGTAGCCAACTCCCTTGACCAGGCCGATCTTGACCGCGACGGTCATCGGGCTCTCGATGGCGGTTCCGCAGACCTCCCCGTCGCCCTGCGCGGCGTGGGTGTCGCCGATCGACAGCAACCCGCCGGCGACCTCGACCGGCAGGTAAAGTGTCGTCCCGACACAGTTGTCGCGGATGTCGAGGTTGCCCCCGACGCGGCGCGGCGGCACCACCGAGTGGTTCCCGGGCTCCGCGAGCGCCAGGCCGACGGTGCCGCAGAAGGGTTTCGTCGGGATCCTCCCGAAACGGCCGTGGGCGGACGGGTCCGCCGGGTCCGCGCTCACCTGCCAGATGGTGAGCTCCGGGTCGGGAAACTCGTCGGCCAGCAGCCCGAAGCCGGGAATGTTCGCGGTCCAGCCCCAACCGCTCGGCGTGAACTCGAGGAACTGCACGGAGACGGCGTCGCCGGGCTCGGCCCCGTCGACGAAGATCGGGCCGGTCACCGGGTTGATCGCCGCGAAGTCGAGCCCGGCGATGTCCGCCGCCATCGACTCGGCGGTGAGCTGGCCGCCTGAGGCCTCCAGGCACTCGATCTCGACCGTGTCCCCGGGCGCGACCGTGAGCGCGGGCTTGATGCTGTTGTCCCAACCCAGGTGGCGATGCTTGCTGTGTATGGTGTGTCGGCAGTCCATGTCCCCTCTCCCCGGGCGCGGGCGCCACGCCGCCCCGCGCAATGGCGTGGATTGTAGCAGTCAGGGGCGCGGGGTCACCGCCCGATGACGCCGTCGCACGCCGCCAGCATCGCCCGCAGGTGGCGCGCCCAGGTCCGCTGTCCCCGAGGGGTGCCGACGAGGTCCTGGCGCACCTCGACCAGCACGGCGGGAATGGCGTTGGCGTCGCCGTGGATCGGGATCGTGTAGTCGCCGTCGTCGCGTATCCAGTACGGCCGGTTGTCCCCGACCTTCAGTCCCCCGATGGCGCGCAGGGCCCGCAGGCAGGCCTTGCCGAGGACCCGCGCGTCCCGGTAGAGCACGGCGCAGTGCCACGGCCGGTCGCGTCCCCCATCGCGCAACCGGGGAGTGAAGCTGTGCACCGACAGCAACATGGCGGGGCGCAGCCTCCCGATGAGCCGGGCGTACTCCTCGTGGAACGGCGCGTGGCAGGTGCGGATGCGCTCCTCGCGCCCGGCGCGGTCCAGTCCCCGGTTGCCGGGGACAGGCGTGCCGTCGCTGCTTTCCGGAATGCAGTCGGACGCGCACACCGGGCGGTTGAGGTCCACGACCAGCCGGGAGATGCGACCCAAGAGCGCCGGGCATCCGGTCAGCTCCCGCAACTCGCGGACAATCCCCCCGGCCCCTATGTCCCAACCGATGTGACGGTCGATCTCGCGTTGCGGCAGGCCGAGCCGGCCGTAGCGCGCCGGGATCGCCTTGCCGGCGTGCTCGGCGCTCACCAGCACCCGGGACGCGCCCCGGGGCGGGAGGTAGGTG
>CAZZIL010000084.1:0-3246 GCA_964654265.1 uncultured Gammaproteobacteria bacterium
GAACGACCCCGGGGTTGTCGCCCGGCTCCTGGACGCCGGGGAGCGCTCCGGCGACCGCGCCTGGGAGCTGCCGATGTGGGACGAGTACGACCGCCAGCTGAAGAGCGACTTCGCCGACATGGCGAACATCGGCGGGCGCGATGCCGGCACCGTCACCGCCGCGTGCTTCCTCGCGCGCTTCGCCAAGGGGGAACGCTGGGCGCACCTCGACATCGCCGGCACCGCCTGGACCAAGGACAAGCGCGCCACCGGGCGCCCGGTGCCGCTGCTCTGCGAGTTCCTGCGCGCCGGCGCCTGAGGCGGGGAGGTCGTCCCCGCCGTGACCGAGGTCGTCCTCTACACCGGGGTCCGCGACCCGTCGCGCTTCCTTGCCGGATTCCTGAAGAAGCACGTCGTCGGGCAGCGCCGCCGCGCCGCGGTGCTGTTCGGCTCCGCGGAGGAGGCAAGGGCGGGGTGCGACCGCCTGTGGTCGGCCGGCCGCGAGGAGTTCCTGCCGAGCTGCGTCGCCGGCGACGACGAGGAGGAGCACACCCCGGTGGTCATGGCCGCCGGGGAGCGCCCGCCGCTGGGGACGTTCGACATCCTGGTGAACCGCACCGGGTCGGTCCCGCAGGGGTTCGACGCGTTCGCCCGCCTGGTCGAGATAGTCGGCGGGGACGAGGTCGCGCTTCAGGCGGCCCGGGAGCGCGAGGGGCGCTACGCGGGCGCGGGGCACAGCGTGGCGCGCCACGACTTGGCGGGGCGCTACTGACCCCGGCGCATCGTCGTCGTCAGTCCCAGACCCCGGCCTCGCGCAACGCCCGCAACGCAAGACTCCCGTAGTCCCGGTTGGCCGCAGGGTTCGCCGGGCTCGGGTGCGGGATGGACTCGACCCGGACCCCGGATCCTGGCGCGGTGACGCGCCCGAGGCACGCCGTCGCGAAGCGGCCGACCCCGACCGCGACCGCCGGGGCGATCGCGTCGAGCGCGAGCGCAAGGTGCTGGTCGCACACGCGGGCGAGCGCCGCGCGCTCGCGCGGCCGCAGCCGGTCCGGCGTCAGGTTGCGGCAGCTCCTGCCGTTGTCGGAGAGGAACAGCAGCGGGCAGTAGTTGAGCACCAGGTGGTCGGCGAAGAACGCCTCGGGGGTGCCGAAGCGCTCTTGGAAGAGCTGCCATAGGCGACGCCCGCTGACCTCGGCGCGCGGGCAGTCGAAGCCGAGCACCGGGCGTCGCGCGCACTCGTTGTCCGGCTTGCCGACCGTGCCGCCGATCTGCAGCCAGTCGCGCACCATGCCGACCTCGCCGAACGGGATCCCGGTCTGCGCCATGCCGAACGGCCCGGGGTTCATCCCGAGGAAGAGGGTGCTGCCCCGGCGCGCGTAGCGCCCCAGGTAGTCCGAGAACGGCTCTGCCGCGTAGAGCAGCGGGTTGTAGACGTGCGTCACCGGCGCCGAGAACGCAAGCCGGCCGCACTCCGCCGCGAGGTTTGCGCTGATCTCCCGCAGGCGGTCTCCGGCAGTCACGTGTGCTGTTTCCCGAAAGGGCTGGTAGAATCGCCCCTTCCCGCGCCGGGGAACCGGGGGCCGTAGCTCAGTTGGTAGAGCGCAGCAATCGCACTGCTGAGGTCAGGGGTTCGATTCCCCTCGGCTCCACCCGCCCTTTCGCCCACGCGCATCAGCCGGGGTCGCGGTCTGCGAGTCTCGCCGCGAGCGTCGGGACAAGTCCGGTCTGGTGGCACCCCGCCAGCACCATTGACACGCTGGCGGGGAGCGATCTCGCCCGATCAAGCCAGTGTTTGACTTGCACGGCGGGCTCGCGCGTGTCGGCTAGGTAGAGGCACAGCCTGTCGCTTGTAGCGATGGGGAGCAACCACGGCACCAAGGAGACTGGGAGACTCATCCCGCATCCGGCCTGCCGCACCGCACTGCCTACAGGCCGGAGCGAGCCGCTGGCGATAGGTGGGTGGGGTTTCACTGGTGACTGGGGTTCTGTGTCTCGCATGTCACAGTCTACCCGACAACGCGGCGAAAACGAAAAGTTCGCCGGGGTCTAGGCGTAGTGTGGTATACTGCCCACATGGCTGTTGGGGGTGAAGTGGGCGTGCTGACAGAGGGAGCAGTCGCGAGCCGGGAGGTGCGTCGGCAGGTCGCACCTGGGGTTCTGGCGAGCGTGCTACCGAGCGGCAGAGCGGACCGAGCACTCTGCGGAGCCAGTCGGGGTCTTACCAGAGAGGGGGGATGATGCACCGGATTGCGGAAGCCACCTTCAACGATGCTCTGGCCGCAGTGTTGCGCGACAAGATGCCTGGACAGAAGGCACTGATAGGCGCAGAGATGCTTGGCGCACTCCAAGGGGGGAAAAGGCCTGACATTCTGGTTTCCGACACGACCGGGGTTGGCGTTGTCATTGAGACTGAATTTCTGCCTGCCCGAACAGTTGACGATGACGCTGTCGCGCGTCTTGGGTGTATTTTGAGCAACGGACGTGTCATAGAGAACGTGATTGCACTTACCGTACCGAAAGAGGTGAGGACTGTAAAACAGTCTGACTTGGGTCGAGTGGTTCGCGATGCGTCATACGACTATTGCCTGCACTCCGTTGACGAATCAGACAACAAAACACGATGGCCCAGACAGGGAAGACTTGGTGGAAACATAGATGCGCTTGCCGATCTAATCGAGATTTCCTTGGTCTCCGAGCGAGAAATCCAGAAGGCCCAGAAGACACTTGAGGGAGGAATATCTGAGGCGGCCCAGATGTTCCAAGACACGACAAGTGAAGTCTCTGACACACGCAGTGCTATTTCAAATGTTTTGCACCAGAAAGATTGCCTGCAGACCATACGAATGGCGATGGCGATCATTGCGAATGCCCTCACTTTCCATTTGATGATTGCAGGAGAAAGAGATATTCCGAATCTTGACCAGATGCGGGAAGGAGGCAATGGAATCCACAAGGGAGACGTAGTCAGAGTGTGGACCCACATCGCAAACAACATAAACTACCTGCCGATCTTCAAGACAGCAAAAAATTTGTTGCTTCCTATGTCGGACAGACTTGCCATGATAGTGCTGGAGACGCTTTCCGGAGTGGCGCAAAAGCTCGCGGGGACAGGCGTTGCCAGATCACACGATCTGGCAGGCCGTGTTTTCCAGCGCCTGATTGCAGATCGGAAGTTTCTTGCCACGTTTTATACACGACCGACGGCTGCGGTGTTGCTGTCCGAGCTTGCCGTGGGGGGGGGGGGGTAGACCCGGGCATGGCTAA
>CAZZIL010000085.1:0-4510 GCA_964654265.1 uncultured Gammaproteobacteria bacterium
TGCAACGTGCACGGGCTGTGGAAGGCGACACGCCCGGCGGGGCCGCGCATCTTCCCCTCCAGGGTCTTCCACTCGGCCGCGACCACCTCCGACGGGTCCTTCACGCGCTCGGCGAACAGCGCCGCCTTGGCGGACATCCCGTCGTCCCCGGGGAAAAGGTCGCCGTACTCCTTGAGCACGGACACGCACCCGCTCGCGGCCATGGTCACGCCCTCCAGCTCGCCGCTCTCGAGTCGCGCGTGCACCCTCATGATGTTGTCGCGCATCACGCGGCGCGCGCGGCGCTCGCGCCCCAGGTGCTCGTCGACCGCGCCGCAACAGGGGCTGTCGACCGTCTCCGCGTCGATGCCGGCGGCGGCGAGCACCTCCCGAAGGGCGTCGTTGGTCGGCGCCCCCGCCACGCTCTGGACGCACCCCGGAAGCAACGCGAACTTCCTGCCGCCCCCGACAGCGGCGGTCGCCGCCGCGCCGCGCCGCCGCCGCGACTGGAACATCCGCGCGTGCGGCGGGCTCAGCCGCATGAACGGGCGCGCCAGCGCGACCAGCGTCCCGAACAGCCGCGGCCGCACCACCAGCGAGGCGAGCAGGCCGCGCCGGACCGACTCCAGGAGCGGCCGGCGGCCTGGCGCCCGGCTGTCCATGTGGCGCCCGGCGCGCGCGACCACGCCGTACTTGACGCTCGACGGGCACGTGGTCTCGCACGCCCGGCAAGTCAGGCAACGGTCCAGGTGCAGTCCCATCGCCTTGCCGGGCGTCCCGCGCTCCAGCGCGGAACGCACCAGGTGGATCCGCCCGCGCGGGCTGTCGGGCTCGCTCCCCCACAGGCGATGGGTCGGGCACGTCGCCAGGCACATCCCGCAACGCACGCACTTGCGGATCTCGCGGGCCGCCGCCTGCGCCAGCGGGTCCGCGGCCTCGCTCTCCGCCAGCCTGATGTCCATCCGGAACCGGGCCGGTCAGCGGCCCGCGCAGGCGCCGCGCGCGGCGTCAGGCCGTCTTGCCAAGTTCCCGCATCCCGTCCCGGGTGTGGTCGTCGGAACCGAAGAACACGTGCCGGGAAATGTCCGGCCGGTAACGGCTCGCCGGCGGCGTGCGCCCCATCGCCTCCGCGACCTCGCGGATGTCGACCGGGGAGGCCCCGCAACAGACGCCCAGGTACTTGACACCCATCGCCCACGCCTCCTCGGCGAACGCCCGGATCTCGTGGCGGCTCGTCCGCAACGGGTCCAGCCCGGTCGGGAAAGGCCGTCCGTGCGGCGCCGGGCACGTGCAGCCGTTGTTGTCCGGAAGGTTGAAGAACGTCGGGTGCTCCGCCGTGGTGCGGTACGTCACCGGAAGCCCGGCCACGTGGCAGCCCACCGCCGCGCGGACCTCGCGCAACAGCGGCATCATCGTCGCCGGCCCGCGAAAGCAGTTCATCCCCACCACCGCCGCGCCGCGCTGCTCCAGCTCCTTGCAGGCGTCGGCGACCCCCCAGCCGTCACCCATCCTCTCGCCCGCGGGCGGCGCGAGCGTGACCACCGTGTCCAGGCCCGACGAGCGCGCCACCTCCAGCGCGCAGAACGCCTCCTCGGCGAAGAAGAACGTCTCGCCGACGATGTAGTCGGCGCCCTCCTCGACCGACCAGCCCACCATCTCCTCGAACTGCGCGCGCGCGGCGGCCTGCCCTTCCCGGTCACCGGGAAGCCACACGCTCGATGTGCAGATGTTCCCCGCGACCAGGTTCGGCTCGCTCCCTTCCGGGACGGCGGCCGCGACCTCGCGCGCGATGCGAAGCGCGCCCCGGTTCAGCGGCTCCAGCAGCTCCTCCTTGCCCATGACCCGAAGCCTCTCCCGGTTGCCGTGGTAGGTGAACGCCTCCATCACGTCGCTGCCGGCGTGCTGGAAGTCGGCGTGCACGGCGCGAAGCGCCTCCGGATTCTCCAGCGCCGCCTCCGGGACGAACGCCCCCGAGGTCAGGTAACCGCGGCGCTCCATCTCGAACAGGTAACCCTCCGCGCACAGGACGCCGCCGTTGTCGAGGCGCTCCCTGAGGCTTCTTTTCCGGACCGTGGGCATCGTCTTGCGCCCGGATTATAGTGGACGCCCCGAAACGGCCCGGCCGGCCGGGGCCGCGCCGGGCGCCGCGAAGCGGAACAGGTCCGACAGGTCCGCGCGGAACCGGCTCGCCGCCGGCGTGCGGCCCATCGCCTCCGCGACCTCGCGGACGTCCGCGGGCGAGCCGCCGCAGCACACCCCGAGGTAGCGGACGCCGAGCGCCCAGGCCTCCTCGGCGAACGCCCGGATCTCGTGGCGGTTGGTGCGCAGCGGGTCCAGCCCCGTCGGGTACGGGCGCCCGCGCGGCGCCGGGCGCCTGCAACCGTTGTTGTCGGGAAGGTCCAGGAACGTCGGGTGCCCCGCCGTGGTGCGGAACGTCACCGGGAGCGCCGCCACATGGCACCCGACCGCCGCGCGGATCGCGCGCACGTGCGGCATCATCGTCTCCGGCCCGCGGAAGCAGTTCATGCCGACCGCCGCCGCGCCGCCCTGCTCCAGCTCCTTGCAGGTGTCGGCGATCCCGGCGCCGTCGCTCATCCGGTCGCCCAAGACCGGCGCCAGCGTGACCACCGCCTCGATCCCGGCCGAGCGGATCGACTCCAGCGCGGCGAGCGCCTCCCCGGCAAAGTAGAACGTCTCGGCGACGATGTAGTCCACGCCCTCGTCGGCGGCCCAGCCGACCATCTCGTCGAACATCGCGCGCGCCTCCCGCCGGGAGCCCTTGTCGTCCGCCTCCCAGACGTTGGTGTTCGACAGGTTGCCCGCCACCAGGTTGGGCTCGCACCCCGCCGGGACGGCGGCCGCGACCTCCCGGGCGATGCGCAGCGCGCCCCGGTTGAGCGGCTCCAGCAGGTCCTCCTTGCCGAGCGCCCGCATCTTCGCGCGGTGGCCGTAGTACGTGAACGCCTCCACCACGTCGCTGCCGGCGTGCTGGAAGTCGACGTGCAGGCTGCGGAGCGCCTCCGGGTTCTCCAGCGCCACCTCCGGGACGAACATCCCGCACGCCAGGTAGCCGCGGCGCTCCATCTCGAACAGGAACCCCTCGGCGCACAGCACCCCGCCGTCGTCGAGGCGCTCGCGCAGGTCCCGCTTCCTCGGCGCCGGCGCCGCGTCCGCCGCCGTCATGGCGCGCCGGGCGGCCGGGAAGGCGGCGGAATCCCTTCCGTCACCCAAAGGACGGCCGGGCGCCGCCACGCCCGGTCAGGCGCCTTCGCCGAGGGCCGTCACCTCCGGCTTGAGTCCCTCGTGGGACCCGAACAGGAAATGCCGGGAGAGGTCCTCGCGGAACTTGCTCGCCGGCGGGGTGCGGCCCATCGCCTCCGCGACCTCGCGGATGTCGGCCGGCGAGGCCCCGCAGCACACCCCGAGGTACTTGACGCCGAGCCCCCACGCCTCGTCGGCGAACGCCCGGATCTCGTAGCGGCTGGTGCGCATCGGGTCCAGCGCCGTCGGGAACGGGCGCCCGTGCGGCGACGGGCACGTGCAGCCGTTGTTGTCCGGGAGGTTGAAGAACGTCTGGTGCTCTTGCGTCGTGCGGAACGTCACCGGCAACGCGGCCACGTGGCAGCCGACCGCCGCGCGAATCTCGCGGATGTGCGGCATCATCGTCGCCGGCCCGCGGAAGCAGTTCATGCCGACCGCCGCCGCGCCGCCCTGCTCCAGCTCCTTGCAGGTCTCGACGATCCCCCGGCCGTCGCGCATCTCCTCGCCCGCCATCGGCGCGAGCGTGATCACCGCCTCCATCCCCGCCGCGCGGATCGACTCCAGCGCGGCGAGCGCCTCGCCGGCGAAGTAGAAGGTCTCGCCGACGACGTAGTCGGCGCCCTCGTCGGCGGCCCAGCCGACCATCTCGTCGAACATCGCCCTCGCCTCGCGGTGGGATTCCGGGTCGTCGGCCACCCACACGTTGGTGTTCGACACGTTGCCCGCCATCAGGTTGGGCTCGCACCCCTCCGGGACGCTGTTCGCGACCTCCTTGGCGAGCCGCAGCGCGTTGCGGTTGAGCGGCTCCAGCAGCTCCTCCTTGCCGAGGATCCGCATCTTCTCGCGGTGGCCGTTGTAGGTGAACGCCTGCACCACGTCGCTGCCGGCGTGCTGGAAGTCGACGTGAAGACCGCGAAGCGCCTCCGGGTTCTCCAGCACCACCTCGGGGACGAACGCCCCGGACGCCAGGTAGCCGCGGCGGTCCATCTCGAACAGGAACCCCTCGGCGCACACCACCCCGTCCGTGTCAAGTCTCTCTTTCAGTCCTCTCATCGCCTGTCCTCCGGGGAGTGTCCGGGCATTATACCCCCGCGCCCTGCCGGGCGAGCGACGCCAGCCCGGCCTTCGCCCGGTAGTCGCGGCCGACGAGCGCGCACACCCACTCCCCCACGCGGGAAAGGGCGTCCAGGTCGACCCCGGTGTCGAGTCCCTCCCCCTCCAGAAAGCGCACGACGTCCTCGGTCGCGACGTTCCCGGCGGCCCCCGGCGC
>CAZZIL010000086.1:0-2598 GCA_964654265.1 uncultured Gammaproteobacteria bacterium
GTGTTGCCGTGCGTGGATCGCCATGTCCACCATGGTGTCGAGCGCAAGCAACGCGGGCTTGTCGCGCAGGCGCATGCGCACGCAGATGGCGTCGGCCTGCCGCTTCAGCTCCTCCAGTCCGCGGTCGTCGCCGTGGGCGACGGTGCCCACGTGGCGGATCGTCCGGTGGCGGGGCTTCCCGTCCTCGTTGCGGTAGCTCACGGCGATCTGCACCGCCACGCCACCGGGCCGCTTCGACACCTTGGGGAACATGCGCCGATCATAGCGCGTTTTCGGCGCGTTGTCAAGAGTGAAATTTCTAAGGCGACTACGAGCGGGAATCGGGATCCGTCCCGTCCCATCGCCCGTGTTTACGGCATCCCTGATCGTCCGCCGGGCGACTACATCGTGGAAGTCGAGAGCGGACGGCTTTCCGCGGGCAGGACCGCGCCCCGCGGCCCGCCCCGCGGCCGGTTTTCCGTGCCGGGTGGACCGCCAAGAGAGGCGGTTGCCGTGCTCGACTGTCTTGCGCGAGTGTGCCAGCTGGAAGGGCAGGCAGACTGTGGCACAGTCGCCCGGGACAACCTCGGACGCCTTGCGGGTGTCCCCCCTCGTTGCCAAGTGCCCGATTGCGCCAATCTCGGGGCCTGCGATGACCGGGGACACTTCCCCCGCAGCACGTCCTGCCACACCCCGTCGTCCGTCCCGGAAGGGGTCTCTGCCACCGAGGCGCGACCGTCCCGGCGGCAAGCCCGGGGAACAATGGGCCTACCCGGTCTCGACCGTCGGGTTCTCCGCGATGTAGGTGCAAAGCGACGGAATCCCTTGTTCCCAAGCCAAGTCCCTGGGTTCCCAGATCAGCCCCAGGGCCGACAGCTCGTCAATCGCATCCTTGACGGTCCGGCCCTCCGACAGCGCCGGGTGGAGCGCATGTCTCAGCTGTGCATCGGAAAGCACGCTGCCACCCTTCAGGTCGGCGAACGCCTTCGAGACCGCCTCGGCCTCGGGCAGGATCTTCCGGGTTTCCGCCTCGTCCCTGCGTTCCTTGTAGAAGTCTCCCCGAAATTCATTCGTCAAACGCACGCCGGTCTGGGCATCCTTCAGTTCGATGCGACTCGTGCCCGGGTCGCGTTCCATCGCGGCATCCCATGCCTGCTCGCCCAGGAACTGGATGAAGAACGGATAGTTCTGGCTCTCGTCCACCAGCAACTCCAGCGCACCATCGGCGAACGACAGGCCCGATCTTCCCATCGGGACCGACAGGGCTTCCCGAGTGGCATCCCGGGACTCCAGCCGCCCGATCTTCAGCCGGCGTGATCGCTCCCAGAAGCTGGCGCCGGCACTCCGGAGGTTCGCCCGAATCCCCGGCGTGCCAGCCAGCACGACCAGGAGCGGAAGTCTGCTGGTGACACACCGCTGCGCGGCATTCAGGAAGACCTCCGCAATGTCGGGGGGAAGCCGGTGCGCCTCGTCGACCAGCAACACGAGCGGCTTGTTCTCCGCCAGACCGCGCAGGATGTCCTCCGCCGTCTGGTTCGGCACACTCATGCGGCGCTCAACGCGCGCCTTGAGAAGGCCAATGTCGACCCCGAGGATCATCTTGGTCTCGGCCTCGTCCACGACACCGTCAGGCAGTCCCAAAACGAACTCCGCCAAGCCATTCTTCCAGTTGACCGGGGTCAGCCAGCGAACGCCGGCACCCCGCTTGGTCGCCCGTTCCCTGACCTCGTCCAGCAACGTGGTCTTTCCGGTGCCGCGAGGACCGTACAGGACAACCGTGTCACCATCCTCCCGGTCGCCAACGTCGTCCACCCGCTTGAACAGGTTGCGCGCCGCAACTTGGTGTCCCGCCCGGTGCGGTGGGATTCTTCCCGCACCGGGCTTGAACGGATTCTTTTTCTCTTGGTCCATAGGCGGGATGATAACCGACTTTTTCTCGCCGCCCGGTTCCTTGGTGGTGTCTTCGGCGCTACCTCCCCTTGCGGGCGCCAATGCCCCTCTGTCGCGCCGACGCTTTGGGGCGCGCCCGTCAGGTGATTGCCCTCCCGTGTCAGCCGGGCCGCACCGGTGCCGTCGGGGACACCAGCACGCTGCCGGGCTCGTCGACGTCCGACACCCCGACGACGAGGCGCGCCACGTGCACAACGTTGCCGTCGGCATCGCGCGCCGTCGGCCTCACCAGATAGGCGTTGTCCGCGTTCGCGTCGCCCGGACTCTCGTGGTCCGGCGCCGAGCGCCAGCTCAGCGCCCCGATCGCGGCATCAAGCGTGAACCACTCCGCGTCCGGGCCTTCCAGCGACCACACCGGGCTCCCGTCCAGCGTCGGCTGACGGTACGGCACCGACCCCGCCGTGTTCTCCTCGTGAACCGCCCCCGCGTGACTCGCAAGCGTCACGCCGGTCGCGTCCGAGTGCGACGCCACCTTCGCCCGCAGGTACCGCCAAGGCACAATTCCCGCGAGCGAGTCGCCCAGCTCCGACCGGTCGCGCGCGGTGATCACCCTGCTGTTCGGCGTGCCCAGCCCGTCCGACGGGATCGATATCCCGTCCGCGTCCGAGTCGTCCGCCCCCACCGCGTAGGAGAACCACAGCCGCTCGGCCCCGCTGTAGAGCTCGGTCA
>CAZZIL010000087.1:0-4882 GCA_964654265.1 uncultured Gammaproteobacteria bacterium
GCGGAAGGTGAGCATGCCGACCATCTTGGCCCCCTCCATGACCACGGCCGAGCCGGTGTCGTGCTCGTCCATGACCGCGACGGCCCGGAGCGCCTCGTCGCCGCCCCCGACGGAGATGATCTCCCCGCGCCTCTTCTTGGATTCGAGTATTTCCCTGACTTTCACTTGGCCCTCCTTCCGCGCCGCGGACCGGTCGCCCCATTATACAGGCCGGGGCGGGGACTTTCCCGGCGGACCTCCCCGGCGGGCGGACACTCCGACCCGCCGCCAATCCCGGTCCCGCCGGGCGGCGGCCGCCAAGGCGCCGACAAAGCCTCGCCCCTCGGTGAGGGACGCCCCCACGCCCGGCCAACGTCCTCAGCATGACGATGCCCCCGGCCGGCGCACCCTGTCCGCCAGCCCCGCCGCGTGGCCCTCCCTGCGCCCTTGCGGTGCGCCACCCGGCAGAGTGGTCGCGCCCGGCGTGCCGCCCCCACGCGCGGTCCGCCCGGCAACCGGGCGGTGGCCCGTCCAGTCCCCCTATCCCTCTGGGCGGACCCGGCGCGCGGCCGGGGTCGCCCGGTTATCGAAGAGGAGGCCCGGAACGGCGAGAAGGACAAGCATGCCCCGGGCGATCGCGTTGATCACCACGGGTTCCCCGCCGCCCGGGCCGATCCAGCGCCCGGGGGACGCCCCCCCTTGCGGGGATCCCTCTTCCGTCCCCGGCAGGGACCGCCGAGCCTCGCCACCTGCCCAGGTCTCTCCCCGGGCACATCGCCCGCACCCGACTCGCCGAACCGTCCCGCGAAACGCATCCCCGCCCCTTGACGATCGTGTCGCCACCGCCGTCGGGCGCGCCCCGGCGCGAGCACGAACCCCGGGAACAGGCCGTGCCTGGGGCCGGGCCCCTTCCCGGCCATGCCGCCCCGGAAGTGACCTGCCGCCGCGACCGCCGAAAGGCGCTTCCCCCGCCGCCCGCCCGGGAGGAAGAGAAGGGCTGCGGCGCCCGCTCGCCGCCCCCAAGCGACCAGGTCCCGCACCCGCCGGGGACAAACCGGGCGACCGGGCGTCTGCCGGCGGTGCCGATCCCCCACACCGGCGCCCACAAGGCGCCGCCATCCGATGCCGGCGCCAGGCCACCCGAGCGGCCGCGCGACCGGAGCCCGGTGCGCGCCCGTGTGCAACGACCCCGGTGTTGCCGGCCGACGCCCTCGCCGGCGGGGTCTGTCCACGCCCCCCCCCCGCAATGCCGATCGCGAAACGGAAGTCTGTGGTTGGTGAACCAGGCGCGTGTCCGCGGCGAGGACGCAACAGGATGGCCAAGGGAATGGCCCCGGTCACATCTCCCCGTGAGGGCGAAGGCGGAGAGATCAGGCGCCAACCCCGCCAACCAAGCGCCCATTCGTGCGCCAAAGACCCGGCAAGTGCGGTGCGCGCCTGCCCGGGTGTGACCCGCATGGTATGATTGGCAACCTGGACAGACCGACCGAGACCCAAGCCGTGGCCGCCGACACCGAAGACACCAGGCCCCTCAACCTGATCGAGTTGAGCCGGGCACAGGAGGCGATGTGCCAGGCGCTGGACACGCTCCACAGGTGGGGAGGGCTGGCCCCCGAAACCGGCGGGCGCCAACAGAGAATGCCGACAGACATGTTCGGCGGGGCGCTTTTCGCTTCCCGGACGGAATGCGAGAGAAACCCGGACTGGATTGCCCAGGCCGCCCAGTCCCTGCGGGAGATCATGCACCCCTTCCACGCCAGGACCTCCCCCAAGGACCGGGACAGGGCCAAGGCCTTGGGAGTCGTCCCCACGGAAAAGCGGGAGCTCTACCAGGCCCTCCTTGAAGACCTGTCGATCGACAAGGAGGCGGACCGGCTGTGGCGCCACCTGAACAGCTTCTCCCACCATCACCGCAGGGAGGAGAGGGAGGACCTGCCGCACACGAGGGACGGTTTCACCGAGGTGCGCCGCCTGTTCGAGACCGTCATGGGGCAAATCCGGCCCGGGCAGCCAGAGTCGCACGGCAACCTTGGCGAGATCGCGCTTGACGACCCCGACCGACTCCCGGCCGAGAACGGGGAGCCGCCGTGAGGACGCTGGAATTCCCCCCCGTCAAGACCCAGGGCGACCTTCTGGCGCTCTTGGACGCCAGCGACTTCGCGCGGCGACACTTTCTCGGGAAGGCCAATCCCCGCTGGCTGGAATGGTTCCGGAAGAACGGGTTCTTTGACGCCCTCAAGGACGGGGGGATGATTGTGCCGGACGACGCACCCGATCCGCCGGAGCTTGGCTACCTGTTCCGGGTCGCGCCCGAGAGACCGAAGGAGGTCGCCGACATCGTTTGCGGGTTCGATGTGAACGAGGCGGACTTCGATGGGCGCGCCGTCGGATCCCTCCTTTGGGTCTGCAGCCGGCTGCCGGCGCCGGAGCTCGCGCGGATCGCCCCGAAGATCCGTGACGAGGGGTGGGCACGCATCCTGGACGAGGCAGGCACGGCCATGTTCGGATATCACGGGATCCTCACCACACTCCACGATGCGGGTGACGACGAGAGCCTGCTGGCGCTTGCCGATGCAATGCTGACGCTGCGCCCCAAACAAAGCCTGGAGCGAAGGTGGTTCGGCGACCAGAACCCGTTCTGCCTCTCCGACCTCTCGCGCGGCAACCTCTTCCCCCACCTGGCTGCCGTCGGTGACGACCATGTCGGGCGTGCGCTCGCGCTTGTGCTGCGAACGTTTGGGGGGGTTGTTGAGCGAAGGGGCACCAGGGCCGAAGACACGGCATTTGGGACCTTCGACAACTACTTCCTCGCCGACACGGACCTCTTCAGCGCGGAGATGGGCGACAGCCGGAAGGCGTCCCAGGACAATGACGCGCACAACCTGGCGGGGGCGTTGCGGCTGCTGACGGACCGGTTCGTCGGCCAACTTCAGTCCGACCCCGGGAGGCTCGCCAAGTTTTCCGCGGAGAGCATCGACACGTTGCCGGACAGCTGGGCGGCGTGGCGGGTGCGGCTGTTCTTCTGGGGGTCGGCGCCCGAGGTTTTCCGCGCGGAACTACGGCAGGCTCTGCGCCGGGTCTTCGCCCATGACAACATCCCGGAGCTCACGGCGGGGGCGGAATACCTTCGCGCACTCGGGGGCGGATTCCGGGTCCTGCCGGGCGATGACCGGCGGAGTTTCGTTGGGCAGTCCATCGGAATCGCGCGGTCCGGTCGGCACGGCGCGCTCATCGGGCGCATGCTCTCTGTTGTTCATGGGCATCTGACGCCTGACGAGGAGGAGAAGGCCAAGGCCCTGGGCATCACGATCGATCCCCACCTCATGCCCGAACCCATGCTGGATCAGCTTGGGAAGGAGCCCGGGGTGACCCGGCGTCCCATGCACCAGGACGGACTTGCGGGATTCTCGGTTCCCGGCATCATGGCACAGCTAAAGACCGCGTGGCGTCCCGATGCGCTGGAAAAATCGGGGAATGGCACGCGCCGCACCGCCGATGCGTACGGGGTCGCCGTCATGCTGCGGAACGACGTCCGCGAGCGCCCCGAGGAGTACGCCAAGCATGCCAGCCTTCTCTTTGACCGGGACACGCTGGACCCGCACTACACCTGCGTGTGCCTCGAGGAGTTGCGCGCGACCATCAGGGACAAGCCGGAGACGCGATCACAAGTCGACGGGGACGCGATTGTCGATTGCTGCCTGTCGATCATCCGGGCGGACAAGGCCGGTTCCCTTGGCCGCAACCCGAGGACAGGCAGGGACGGCCCTGCCCCGTCGCTTTTGGGATGGTCGTCCGTCCTGTTTGCCGCGGCCGCCATCATCCGGGAGACACTCTATGGCAAGAACGGTTCCATGCTGGTGAAGTCCCGCCGGAACGACATCCTCGGCATCGTCTCCCATTTGCTCTCGGTGCCCGATCCCAACCTAGAGGGCGAGAGCCGCGCAACAAACCCGCCCGACGGAGTTGCATCCCACGGCACAACCTGGAAAGACCCTGTTGGCGTGGCAATGAACTCGTGCAGGGGAATCGCCTTTGAGGCGTTGGTCCTGCTTGCCCGCCAGGAAGCCGGCCTCCGCGAGGCGGAAGGGAAGGGAAAGCTCGCCCGCGACATCCGAGACCTTTTCGTGGACATCTTGGGAAGGACGGACACGAGGGCGATCATGTCGATGTACGGCCGGCACTTCCTGTCGCTGCGGGAGCTGGACAAACGGTGGGGAATGGGACTGCTTGCGCGCATCTTTCCCGCGGAACCCGGGAAGCGGCACCTTTTCGAGGCGGCATGGACGGGCTACCTGCACCGCACACCGCCGCCTGCCTTCCAGTCCGACAAAAGGATCCAAGGCCTTTACCTGCGCGCGACACGGATGCTGGACACGGTGGAACCCGGGGGGCGCCGGTTCGAGGAGCTGGGCAACGGGTTGGCACGCCAGCTGGCGTTCTTCTTTGTCCGTTGCCACGAGTTCGACGCCGGTCACCCGATCTTCGACTCCCTCTGGCACGAGGGCGTCCCCAGGTTGCGGGCAAGCTTCGTGGAACAGGTCGGGAAAATGGTGTTCAGGGACAATGCCGACCGGGACGGAGGGCTGGAACGCAAGTCGCGGGAACTCTGGGAAAACGCCCTCGGGGAGGGGCAACCCCCGGAGGTGCTGATGAGATTTGGGTATTGGGTCAACCCCGACTGCGAGGTGATCAACACTGCCGACCTCGCGAGTCTCGTGCGCAGGACATTGCAGGCCACGGGCGGGGAGCTTCCTTGGCTAAGCAGGCTGGAGCACTCCGTCAAGGCCCTTGCGAAGGCCGCGCCGGAGGACACGGTCGAGATTGTCCGCCACCACTTGCGCTGGCTGGCTCGACAAGACAGCATCTATCGCCCGACCCTTGACCCCGACAACGTCTGGCACCA
>CAZZIL010000088.1:0-5442 GCA_964654265.1 uncultured Gammaproteobacteria bacterium
GAGATCGCGGCCGCCGACTTCTTCACCGGGCTGTTCGCCACCGCGCTCGGCGACGACGAGCTGGTCACCGCGGTCGACTTCCCGCTGCCGGAGCGGGCGGCCTACGCCAAGTTCCACCAGCCGGCGTCGCTCTACGCGCTCGTCGGGGTGTTCGTGGCGAAGACGGCGGGCGGCGCGCGGGTCGCCGTGACCGGCGCGGGCGCGGACGGCGTGTTCCTGGCGGAGGGTCTGGGCAAGGCGCTCGCCGGCGACTTCTCGGCGGGGGCGCTCGACGGCGCCGGCGTCGAGGCGGACGGGCTGCTGTCGGACATCCACGGGGGCGCGGCGTACCGCGCCCACCTGGCGGGCGTGCTCGCCCGCCGCGCGGTCGCCGCCTGCTGAGGGCGGGCCGCCACCCATGGGGCGCCGGCATCCCCGCCGCGCGCCCGGAAACGACAAGGGAGGCAACAATGGGGAACACAGGAAAGGTTGCGCGGGGCCTGCTGGCGGCGGGCGTCGCGCTGGGTCTCGCCTCCTCGGCGCCGACGCTGGCGAAGGTCGAGGGCGACACGGTGGTGCTTGGCGCGGCGGTCTCGCTGACCGGGCGCTACTCGCGCAACGGCGAGCACACGAAGAACGGCTACGACCTGGCGGTGAGGCTGATCAACGAGCGCGGCGGTTTCGAGGTCGACGGCAGGCGCTACCGGCTGGAGATCATCTACTACGACGACGAGTCGACGCCGGCGCGGGCGAGCCAGCTGGCGGAGCGGCTGATCAACCAGGACGGGGTCCGGTTCATGCTGGGCCCCTACAGCTCCGGGCTGACCAAGGCGATCGCGCCGGTGACGGAGAAGAACCGGATCCCGATGGTGGAGGCCAACGGGGCGTCGCGCGCGCTGTTCACGAAGGGCTACCGCTACCTGTTCGCGATCCTGACGTCGGCGGACCAGTACCTGGCGAGCGCGGTCGACTTCCTGGCGGAGAACGCGGCCGCCGAGGGTCGCGAGCTGTCGGGGCTGAGGGTGGCGCTGGCGTTCGAGAACGACACGTTCTCGCAGGACGTCCGGCTCGGGGTGGTCGAGCGCATCGAGCGCCACGGCATGCAGGTCGTGATCGACGACAAGCTGCCGAAGACGCTGGACGACATGGCGTCGACGCTGAACAAGGTGAAGGCGGTGAGGCCGGACCTGCTGGTGGTCTCCGGGCACGGCAAGGGCGCGCTGACGGCGGCGCAGCAGATCGAGCAGTTCAAGGTGGACGTGCCGATGGTGGCGATGACGCACTGCGACTCGGCGCAGATCGAGCTGAACTCGCCGGCGGGTGCGGAGTACACGCTGTGCGCGCGCCAGTGGCAGAAGACGCTGACCTACCGGGACGACGACGGGCTGTTCGGCGGCGGCGAGGACTTCGCGCGCATCTTCGAGGACGAGTTCGGCTACGACCCGCCGTACCAGGCGGCCGAGTCGGCGGCCGCGGTGCAGGTGTTCGTCGACGCGTTCCAGCGCGCGGGCACGTTCGACACCGAGGCGGTGCGCGACGCGATCGCGGCGACGGAGTTCCAGAGCTTCTACGGCAACGTGAAGTTCGACGAGACCGGGAAGAACATCAGCAAGCCGATGGTGCTGTCGCAGATCATCAACAGCGAGTACCGGGTGGTGTCGCCGTCGCGCTGGGCGACGGACAAGGTGGTCTACCCGCGCCCGGACTGGTCGGAGCGCTGACCGTCCCCGGTCGGGCGGCGGCCCGGCCGCCGCCCGCGCCCGCCGGTGCTGCTTGACCTGCAGATCCTGCTGGGCTCGCCGCCGCTGTTGGCGCAGGCGGTGGTCACCGGCGTCGTCGTCGGCGCGATGTTCGCGCTGGTGGCGTACGGGATGGCGCTGGTCTGGGGCGTGATGAACATCATCAACGTCGCCCAGGGCGAGCTGGTGATCCTGGGCGGCTACGTCGCGTTCACGCTGTACCGGGCGGGGTTGCACCCGCTGTGGGGGGTCCCGGCCGCCGCCGTGCTGCTGTTCGCGCTGGGCTGGGCGCTCTACCGCACCGTCATCTTCCGCGTCGTCGACCGCGACCTGTTCACGTCGATCCTGGCGACGTTCGGCGTCAGCATCATGATCCAGCAGCTGATGAACCAGTTCTTCGGCTCGGACGTGCGGGTGGCGGAGGCCAAGCTGGGCGAGCTCGCGCTGCTCGACAACGCGCTGATCGTCCCGTGGGTGCGCCTGCTCGCGCTGGCGCTGGCGGCCGCCGCCGGGCTGGCGCTCGCGGCGTTCATGACGCGCAGCGCGATGGGGCGGGCGATCCGCGCGACCGCGCAGAACGCGCGCGCCGCGCGCGTGCTCGGCGTCGACACCGGCCGGGTGTACGCCGTGACCTTCGGGATCAACGCCGCGCTGTGCGGCGTCGCCGGCGCGCTGGTCGCGATGACGTTCACGATCCACCCGTACATCGGGCTGCCGTACACGGTGCGCGCGTTCATGATCGTGGTGGTCGCCGGGCTCGGCAACCTCCCCGGGGTGATGGCGTCGGCCGCCGGGCTCGGCGTCGCCGAGGAGTTCGTCGCGTACGTGGCCGGCACCGAGTTCCGGCTGGCGTTCGTGTTCTCGCTGCTGGTGGTGGTGCTGGTGTGGCGCAACCAGCGCCTGGCGCGGCGCCGGCTCTACCTGAGATGAGCGGCGCGCTGCGCCGGCTGCGCGCGCACCGCGAGTGGCAGCCCGCGCTGGCGCTGGTCCTGCTCGGGGTGCTCGGCCCGCTGCTGCTCCCCGAGTTCCGCAACCAGATCGCGATCCTGTGGATCTTCGTGGTGCTGGCGGTCACCTGGGACCTCCAGGGGGGACAGATGGGCTACAACAGCTTCGGCAACATCCTGTTCTTCGGGCTCGGCATGTACCTGGGGGCCGGGGTGCAGATCGGGCTCCACTTCGAGGTCGCCGAGTGGACCGAGTTCTCCGGGGAGAACACGTTCGTGCACACGCCGTGGCAGTACTTCTCGGGGATGGTGGCGGGCTACCTGGCGGCGGCGGCGCTGCCGGCGCTGGCGGCGCTGGCGCTGGGGCGGCTGATCCTCGCGATGCGCGGGCACTACTTCGCGATCTGCACGCTGGGGCTTGGCATCGCGGCCGGCGAGATCGCGGCGTCGGTGGAGACGATCGGCGCAGGCTCCGGCATGACGGTGCCGGTGTGGCCGGAGGGCATCGGCGACGTCGGCGCGCGCAACCTGTTCTTCTGCTACCTCAGCTTCGCGATCGCGGCGGCGGCGTTCGCGACCGTGCGCTGGCTGCTGTCGACGCGCTTCGGGCTGGGCCTGAACGCGATCCGCGACGACGAGGACAAGGCGGAGTCGATGGGTCTGCCGACGCGCCAGCTGAAGGCGGCGGGCTGGTGCGTGTCGGCGCTCTTCCTCGGGCTGGCCGGCGCGACCATGGGCCACATCGTCGGGTTCATCGACCCGACGGAGGTGGCGTTCGCCGGCGCGTCCTACGGAGTGTTCATGGTGCTCATGGCGGTGCTCGGCGGCAAGGGGAACGTCTGGGGCCCGGTGCTCGGCGCCGTGGTGTTCCACTTCTTCCAGGAGTTCTTCTGGACCTACTTCCTGGGGTGGCAGCGCGTGATGCTGGGCCTGTTGATCGTCGTCGTGGTGGTGTTCTTCCCCGGCGGCATCCTCGGGCTACTCGGTCGCGGCCGCCGCGCCGGGACGCCGCCCGCCGCCACGGAGAGGGCGTGAGCGCCGCGGCCGCCGCCGAGCTGCTGCGCGTCGATGGGGTGTGCAAGTCCTTCGGCGGCGTCGAGGCGAACCGGTCGGTGGACCTCACGGTGCGTGAGGGGGAGATAGTCGGGCTGATCGGCCCGAACGGGTCGGGCAAGAGCACGCTGTTCAACTTGGTCACCGGGACGTTGCCGGTGGATTCGGGGAGCATCCGCCTGGGCGGGACGGAGACGACGGGGCTGACGACGACGGAGATCGCGCGACTGGGGCTGATCCGGACGTACCAGACCACGCGGGTGTTCAGGCAGATGACGTGCCTCGGGAACATGCTGGTGAGCCGGCAGGCGTCGCCCGGGCTGCGCGGGTTGCTCGCGCGCCCAGGCGCCCGGGACCGCTCGGAGGCGTCGGAGTACCTCGACTACGTCGGGCTGGCGGAGCGGCGCGACGTCCCGGCGGGGGACCTGTCGTTCGGGCAGCAGAAGCTGCTGGAGCTGGCGATGGCGCTGCTCGCGCGCCCGCGGCTGCTGCTACTCGACGAGCCGACCGCCGGGATCAACCCGACGCTGATCAACGGGGTGGTCGCCCGGCTCAAGGGGATCAACCGGGAGATGGGGGTGTCGCTGCTCGTGATCGAGCACAACATGGGGGTCATCATGGGCCTCGCCGGGCGCATCTACTGCCTGGCGCACGGGACCATGCTGTTCGAGGGGACCCCCGAGGAGACGCAGCGCAGCGGGCGCGTGATCGACGCGTACCTCGGCGGTGGCTGACGCCATGAACGGCGCGGTGGCGCGCGAGACGCTGCGCGCGCTCGCCGGGGACGAGGCGTTCGTGGAGGTCGAGGGCCTCCACGCCGGCTACGGGAAGCTGGAGATCCTGCACGGGGTCGACCTCTACGTCGGGCGCGGCTCGTCGCTGTGCCTGATCGGCCCGAACGGCGCGGGCAAGTCGACGGTGCTGCACGCGATGTTCGGGCTGGCGCGCACCTTCAAGGGGCGGGTGTCCGCCGGCGGCGCCGACCTGTCCCGTCTGTCGAGCCACGAGCGGCTGCTGAAGGCCCGGGTGGGGTACGTCCTCCAGGACAGCTCGATCTTCCCGGGGATGACGGTGGAGGAGAACATACAGATGGGCGCGCACGTGATCGCGGACCGGCGCCGCCGGGCCGAGCTGACACAGCGCACGCTCGACGAACACCCGAGGCTGAGGGAGCGCGCCGGGCAGAAGGCGAGCGTGCTCTCCGGCGGCGAGCGCCGACTGCTCGAGATCGCGCGCGCGATGATGACCGACCCGCAGGTGCTGCTGATCGACGAGCCGTCGATCGGCCTGGAGCCGAGGTTCATCGGGATGGTCTTCGACCTGCTCGCGCAACTGCGCGAGCAGGGCGAGATCGCGATCATCCTGGTGGAGCAGAACGCGAAGAAAGGGCTGGCGTTCGCCGACATCGGCTACGTGCTCGCCGCCGGGCGCGTCGTGCGCGCCGGGCCCGGGAAGGAGCTGCTGGAGGACCCGGAAGTCGGACGCCTGTTCCTCGGCACGCAGCCCGACGCCCGGCCGGACGACTGAGCGCCGCCGGGTCGCCGGGAATCCGGCGCGGACAACCCGCCCGCCCGGGCCGGGGACCGTCCCGCCGCGCCGGGCCGGGCACGAGGCGGCGGCGCGCGCGTTGCACCGTTGCCTGGAACGCGTGAAGGGCGGGGGTCCCGGCACGTGTTTGTGCCGCACGGCCCCGCGGCGACGGCAAGGCCGTCCTGATGGCGGAG
>CAZZIL010000089.1:0-7893 GCA_964654265.1 uncultured Gammaproteobacteria bacterium
CCCTCCATGATCCCGTGGCCCCCGCCGCGCCCGTCAAGGATGCCCTCGGCCAACCATTCCAGGTCGTCCGACGCCCTCGTGTGCCCGACCCGCAGGGGCGGGCATTTCCCCAGGCCGGGGCGGAACGGGTTTTGTCTCGGGCCGCTCATGCGCCAATCCTACCCGAAGGGATCGCGGCGCCACCGGGTGTCCCGGCCGAGGGCCGAGTCGCGGCGGGGTCGCACGCCGCGGGCGACTCCCGCGTGCCGGGGCGCCCTACTCCCCGGCGTGCTCGGCGACGTGCCGGAAAAGTCCCGGCACCGCCGGTTTCCAGAACGCGTGACCGTCGGCGAGCCGGATCAGCCCGACCTCCTCCATTCGTTTCTGCACCCTCAACCTCGACCTGCCGTCGGAGACGCCCTCGGCCTTCAGGATGCCCGCGAATCGGCGCCTGTCGATCTCGCAGGCCTCCCCGGCATCCACCAGCGCCCTGGACACCGCCTCGGCCTCCCGCAGCACGCCGGCCTTGGCGAGGGTGTCGCGCAGCCCCGCAAGGAACGCCTCCATGTCGGCCCGCGCCTTGGCCACGCCGTCCTGTGCCGCCGCCAGCGAGATCCGGTCCGCCCCGGACTCCGCGGCCGACTGCCACGCCGCCGCCCCAAGCATCTGCACGAACAGCGGATACCCTTGGGACTCCCGCACGGCCAGCGCCAAGGCGTCGTCGTCAAACCCCCGCCCGGAACTCTCCGCCGGGACCGAGAGCGCCTCCGCGACCTCCCCCTCCTCCAGCGCCGGAAGGCGAAGTCGGCGCGTGCGGCTCCAGAAGCTGAGGCCGGTGTCCCGGAAGACCGTCTCCATGCCGGCAGACCCGGCGAACACCAGCGCGAACGGCGCCTTGTCACCCATGAGCGTCTGGGCGTCGCACAGAAGCGCCATGGCCGCCTGGGTGTCCAGCAGCTGCGTGTCCACGATCACCAGGAATGTCGGGGCCGCCTCCACCATGGCCGCCAGGACCGACTCCAGGCGCGAGGCGCCATGGCCGCCAGGTTCCCGGACTGCCGGGCCGCCGCGCGAGATCTCCCCGCCCACATCCTTGTCCCCATCGAAGACCCGGCGGACGAACCCCGGGTGATCGCCCGTGTCCTTCCCCGACACCACGCGGACCAAGGCGCCACCGTCAAGCGCCATGCGCGCGTGCTCCGCCAGCAGGGAGGTCTTGCCGGCCCCCGGGGGACCCGGCATCATGTAGACGCTCCCGACATCGCCGTCAAGGATGTCCTCCAGAGTCTCCCTCAGCTCCCGGGACTCCCACTTGTGCCCGACCCGCAGGGGCGGACACTTCCCCAAGCCGGGGCGGAACGGATTCTGCGTCTGGTCGTCCATGTCCCTATCCTATCCCAAGAGAATCGGGGAAGCCTTTCCGGGATTTCGCGTGACACGCGCCAGCGGCAGCACAGCAACCGGGCGACACGCGACCTGCCGGGACACGGAAGGACGCCGCCGCCCGGCGACCGTCCCCGACGCGAACTGCCAAGGGAAACTCCGGCGAGGCGGGCGGGCGCGCCGCCGCAGGAAAACGCACGCTCGCCGTCGGCGGATCGGCCGGGCAAGCGCGTGCCGGTGGCCGCACCCGCGGCGCGGGGAAGGGTCTTGCCTGCCCATCCCCGACTCGCCAACCCTGGCTGCCGGAGACTCCGGGCGCGCGGGATCCCATGCCGGAGGGAGGGGACGCGCCCGCCGCCCGGGAGGGCCTACTCCCCGGCGTGCTCAATGACGTGCCGGAAAAATCCCGGCACCGCCGGCCCCCATCCCGTGGGGGCGTAATTGTGCCGGATCAGCCCGACCACCTCCATCTGTTCCAGGACCTTCGACCGCGGTCCGTACCCGGACACGCCCACGGCCTTCAGGGGATCCACGAGATCGCGCTCTGTGACCTGGCGGACCTCCCCGGCATCCGCCAGCGCCTTGGACACCACCTCGGCCTCCCGCAACACGCCAGCCTCGGCAAGGGCCGCGCGCAACCCCGCAAAGAACGCCTCCATGCCGACCCGAGCCTTGGTCGCGCCGTCCCGCGCCGCCGCCAGCGAGATCCGACCCGCCCCGGACTCCGCGGCCGACTCCCACGCCGCCGACCCGAGCATCTGGACAAACAGGGGATAGCCCAAGGACTCCCGCACGAGCAACGCCAAGGCGTCGTCATCGAACCCTCGTCCTGATCTCTCCGCCGGGACCGAGAGCGCCTCTGCGGCCTCCTCCTCCTCCAGCGCCGACAGGCGGAGCTCGTTCGTGCGATCCCAGAAGCTGAGGCCGGTGTCCCGGAAGACCGCCTCCATGCCGGCAGACCCGGCGAACACCAGCACGAACGGCGCCGCGTCACCCATGAGCGTCTGGGCGTCGCACAGGAGCGCCATGGCCGCCCGGGTGTCCAGCAGCTGCGTGTCCGCGATCACCAGGAATGTCGGGGCCGCCTCCACCATGGCCGCCAAGACCGGCTCCAGCAGTGGGTCGGGATCGCCCCTGCCCCGGAGTACCCTGGGACGCGGCACCTTCGGGCCGCCGCGCGGGATCTCCCCGCCCACGTCCTTGTCCCCCTCGAAGACCCGGCGGATGAACCCCGGGTGATCGCCCGTGTCCTTCCCGGACACCACGCGGACCAGGGCGCCACCGTCAAGCGCCATGCGCGCGTGCTCCGCCAGCAGGGAGGTCTTGCCGGCCCCCGGGGGACCCGGCATCATGTGGACGCTCCCGACATCGTTGTCAAGGATGTCCTTCAGAGTCCCCTTCAGCTCCCGGGACTCCCACTTGTGCCCGACCCGCAGGGGCGGGCACTTCCCCAGCCCGGGACGGAACGGGTTCTGACCCTGGTCGCCCATGCCCCTATCCTACCCAGGAAGAGGGGGCCGGCGCGCACTTTCCCGGCCGCCGCCGCCCCCGATGGGGTACAATACCCGCCGGAGCCGCAGTAGCTCAGATGGCAGAGCAACGCATTCGTTCGGTCCGAGCAATCGACAGTGCGCCTCGTCCGGGAAACCGGCCGAGTGGAGGTCGCTAAAACGGGGGAACCTCTGCGCCGGGAAACGACGCCCGGCGATGGCAATCCCGTGCTAGCCGCAAGGCGAGTGTAGAGACTTTACACGACCCGCCTAAAGGGGCGCGCCCCCACGGCGAAGAGAAAGTCCAGGCCACAAACGGGGGGGCTCCCTCCCGGCGGCGAAAGCCGTGGTTGGCATGAATGCGTGGGTCGGGGGTTCAAGTCCCTCCTGCGGCACCGATATAATCCGTGGGGTCCCATTGGTGGAGCGGGGATGGCAAGGAGATCGGACAGGGCCTCGGCCGTCGGCGGGGGCAGGGAGCCGGGGGCGGCCCGGGTGCGCTCGTCGCGGGCGAAGGCGTACGACAGCACGAACCTCGAGCTGTTCCTGGAGGGGGTCAACCGCCGCAACCCGGGCGAGCCGGAGTTCCAGCAGGCGGTGCGCGAGGTCGCGGAGTCGATCATGCCGTGCCTGAAGGAGACGCCGGGGTACGTCACCGAGCACATCCTGGAGCGGATGACGGAGCCGGACCGGATCATCATCTTCCGCGTCAACTGGGACGACGACCAGGGGAACCGCCGGATCAACCGCGGCTACCGGGTGCAGTTCAACAACGCGATCGGCCCGTACAAGGGGGGGCTGCGCTTCCACCCGTCGGTGAACCTGAGCATCCTGAAGTTCCTCGGCTTCGAGCAGACGTTCAAGAACGCGCTCACGACGCTGCCGCTGGGCGCGGCCAAGGGGGGCGCGGACTTCAACCCGAAGGGGAAGTCGGACCGCGAGGTCAACCGCTTCTGCCGGGCGTTCATGATCCACCTGTTCAAGCACATCGGGCCGAACATCGACGTGCCGGCGGGCGACATCGGCGTGGGGTCGCGGGAGATCGGCTACCTGTTCGGCCAGTACAAGAACCTCACCGGGGAGTTCGCGAGCGGGATCATCACCGGCAAGGGCCTGGAGTACGGCGGCAGCCTCACCCGCACCGAGGCGACCGGGTACGGGGTGATCTACTTCACCGAGGAGATGCTCAACGCGCACAACCGCACGATGCAGGGGCTACGCTGCGTCATCTCCGGGTCGGGCAACGTCGCGCAGTACGCCGCGGAGAAGGCGCTCAACCTGGGCGCGAGCGTGCTGACGCTGTCGGACTCCGACGGGTTCATCCACCAGAAGGGCGGGTTCGACCAGGAGCAGCTGGAGCACGTCAAGCACCTGAAGAACGTCCGGCGGGCGCGCATCGGCGAGTACGTCAGGCACTACCCGCAGGCGGAGTACCACGCCGGCAAGCGGCCGTGGGGGGTGCCGTGCGACCTGGCGCTGCCGTGCGCGACGCAGAACGAGCTGGACCTGGAGGACGCCAAGGCCCTGGTCGGCAACGGGTGCGCCGCCGTCGCCGAGGGCGCGAACATGCCGACGACGCTGGACGCCCAGCGCTTCCTGCGCGAGCGCGCGCTGTTCGCGCCGGCGAAGGCGGCGAACGCCGGCGGCGTCGCCGTCTCCGGGCTGGAGATGAGCCAGAACAGCCTGCGCATCTCGTGGACCCACGAGGAGGTCGACCTGCGCCTGCGCGACATCATGCGCAGCATCCACCAGCAGTGCGTCCGCCACGGATCGGGCGCCCGCGGCGCCGTCGACTACGTGCGCGGCGCCAACGTCGCCGGGTTCTACAAGGTCGCCAACGCCATGCTCGCCCACGGGGTGTGACCCCGGCGGCTTGCGGGCGGGGATGGTGTAGAATGCGCAGTCCGGCGATGGTGGTACAATCGGGCGGACCCAGGGGGAGGGGACCCCGGCACCAACAGTCATGCAGGAGTAGTCTTTGATGAGCGTACAGCCGAACATTCTGATTCTGGGCTCGACCGGGCTCACCGGCGCGGAGACGGTCCGCCTTCTCTCGAAGGCGGGGTTCTCGGTGCGCGCGACCTACCGAGAGAACACCGAGCTCCAGCAGCTCAGCAGCTACGCGGTGTCGCACCCGGTCCAGGCCGACTTCAACGACCCGCCGTCGGTGCTCGCGGCGATGGAGGGGATCTCGAAGGTGGTCAGCATCACCCCGGTGCACGAGAAGGTCCAGGAGTGGAACAACACCATCCTGGAGTGCGCGAAGGAGGCCGGCGTCGAGCACCTCACGCGGATGTCGCAGATCGGGGCGCACGCCGACTGCATGTCGCCGATCGGGCTGTGGCACTACGAGGCCGACGAGGCGCTGAAGAACTCGGGGATCGGCTACACCATCGTCAAGCCGGCGTCGTTCTACCAGAACCTGTTCTGGTCGGCGCTGACGATCATCCGCGCCAACGTGTTCGCGCTCCCGCTCGGCGAGGCCTCGGTCGCCATGGTCGACTCGCGCGACGTCAGCCGCATCCTGGCGCACATGGTCGTCGACCAGGGGCACCTCGGCCAGGAGTACGTGATCACCGGGCCGCGGCCGATGACGATGCACGTGGTGGCGCGCCGCCTCGCCAAGGCGATCGGCAAGGACGTGCGCTACCGGCCGGTCCCGCTGACCGGGTCGGCGCGCGTCTTCCTGGACGCCGGCCTCCCCGGCTGGCAGGCGCAGGCGACCGTCGAGATGTTCGGCGAGTACTCGACCGGGAACTACGACTACGCCACGAACCACTTCAAGACGATCACCGGGAAGGACCCGCTGCGCTTCGAGACGTTCGCGCGCGACTACTCCACCTACTTCATCCGCGAGACCGCCGGCAGCCTCGGGGGGCGCTGACCCCCGCCCTGCCGCGATCCCGGATCCCCCCGTGCCCCGCGCGCCGGCGCCCGGCGGGCGCGACCGGGGACTGACCGCCGCGCATGCGCCTGGTCCTCCGGCTGTCGCTCCTGTTCGCCGCGGCGGTCGCCGCCGCCGCGCTTGGCGCGGGACTCCTTGTCGCGCACCTGCTCCGCGTCCCGGTGGAGATTGACGGGCCCGTCGGCTTCCGCGTGCCGCCCGGCGCGTCGATCTCGCGCAGCGACGCGCGGCTCGCCGACCAGGGACTGCTCGCGCACCGCCACTCGCTCGTCGCGATCGCGCGCCTGCGCAAGGTCGACAAGGACCTGAAGGCCGGGAACTACCGGTTCGATGGGCCGACGGTGACCCTCGATGAGATCCTCGGGAAACTCACCGCCGGCAGCGCGGTCAACGAACGCTTCACGATCATCGAGGGCGAGACCTTCGCCCAGGTCGTCGACAAGATGCGCGCGCACCCGATGTTCGGCGACACGCTGGAGGGCCTCGACATCCCCGGGATCGCCGGGCGCATCGGCGCCGGGCGCGACAACCCCGAGGGGCTGATCTACCCGGACACGTACTTCTTCCAGGAGGGGACCGACGGCCTGGAGATCCTGGAGATCGCTCGCGAGCGGATGGCGGAGCTCCTGGAGCGGGAGTGGCGGGCGCGCCAGGCGGACCTCCCGCTCGACAGCCCGTACGAGGCGCTCGTGCTCGCGTCGATCGTCGAGAAGGAGGCCGCCAACAACGAGGAGATGGGACTCGTCGCGTCCGTCTTCGTCAACCGGCTGCGCAAGGGGATGAGGCTGCAGGCCGACCCCACCGTGATCTACGGGATGGGCGAGCGCTACGACGGCAACATCACGTCGCGGGACCTGAAGACCGACACCCCGCACAACACGTACACCCGCGGCGGGCTGCCGCCCACGCCGATCGCCACGCCGAGCCCGTCCGCGCTGCGCGCCGCGCTCTCCCCGCCCGACACCGAGTACTACTACTTCGTCGCCGCGCGGGAAGGCGGCCGCCACCTCTTCTCCAAGACGCTGCGCGAGCACATCAACGCGGTCAACCGCCACCAGCGATGAGCACCCGGCCCGGCGCGTTCATCACCCTCGAAGGCATCGACTCCTCCGGCAAGAGCGACCAGGCCGCCCGACTCGGCGAGTGGCTCGCCAACAGGGGGATCGACCACATCGTCACCCGCGAGCCCGGCGGCACCCCCTTCGGGGAACAGGTCCGCGAGCTCCTGCTCGCCCCAAGCAACGGCGTCGACGACCCCGTGGCCGAGCTGCTGCTGTTTGTGGCGGCGCGCCGGCGTCACCTGTCCGAGGTGATTCGCCCGGCGCTCGGCCGGGGGGCCTGGGTGGTGTGCGACCGGTTCTCCGACTCGACCCTCGCCTACCAGGGCGGCGGGAAGGGGCTCGGCTTCGGGCCGGTCGAGACGGTCTCCAAGGCGGCGGGCACGGACCTGCAGCCGGACCTGACGGTGCTGATCGACATCGCGCCGCAGACGAGCATCGCCCGCCGCAAGCTGCGGGACGATGGCAACAGGCCGGGGGGCGGGTCCCGGGGAAGACTCCCGGCCGAGGGCCAGGGACTCCTCTGGGAGGACAGCTTCGAGAACCGGGAGCTGGCGTTCCACGAGCGGGTCCGCGATGCGTACCGCCGCATCGCCGAGCGGCACCACGGGCGGATCCACACCATCGACGGCGAGCGGGACCCCGGGGAGATCCACGCCGACATCCGCGACCGCGTCGCGCTGAGGTTCGGCCTTGAGTGACACGCTGGGCGGCACCGCGGCGCTTCCTTGGCAGGGGGAGGCCCTCGGCCGGCTGAAGGACGCCGGGCTGCGCTCCTCGCTGCTCATCCGCGGGCCCAAGGGGATCGGCAAGCGCCAGCTCGCGCTTGCGCTCGCCCGCGCGCACATCGCCGGGGACGACCTGGAGGCCGCGGAGATCTTCGACAGCGGCAACCACCCGGACTTCCTGCTGGTCGAGCCGCTGAAGGACGAGACCAAGAAGCGCGGGGGCGACCCCATCATCATCGACCAGGTCCGGGAGATGGCCCCGTTCTGCATGCACACGCCGAGGCTGGCGCCGCGCCGCGTCGTCGTCGTCTATCCGGCGTGCACGATGAAGCGCGAGGCAGCGAACTCCC
>CAZZIL010000090.1:0-2285 GCA_964654265.1 uncultured Gammaproteobacteria bacterium
GCCGACCTCGACGCCGGCGCCGCCGGGACGCTCCCGAGGGAGTGCGCGGCGGAGTTCAGGGCCGACATGGAGTGCCTCACCGACGTGGCCGCCATCCCGGCATCGGACATGCCGCAGGAGGTGGAGATCCCGGTGGACTTCTCGTTCCCCGGCTCCTCCGGCAACACCGCCACGCTCGTCTTCGGCCGGCACGTGGTCGTCATCGAGAACTGACCCGGCGCAAGGCCCCGCCCTCGCCCCCCGCGCGCGGCGCCCACGCCGCGCCGCGTGAGGAAGAGGAGGGTGATCTGTCGCCGGGCGGGGCCGTCAAGGGGCGGGCGGCGGGAGAAGTCGGTTATCATTCGACCCATGGGCAAGAGACGAAAAAACCCGTTCAGGCCCGGCTGGGGGATCGAACCCCCGCACCGGGCGGGACACAAGGATGCGGAAAGACAGCTGGATATGATGCTGGAGCGCATCTGTGACCGGGAACCCGGCGGAGGGGTTGTCTTGTACGGCCCCCGCGGCACTGGCAAGACGGTGCTGCTGGGTGAGTTGCGTGAGAAGGCGAAAAAGCAGAAGGTGCGCGTCATTAATCTTGCCGCGGACCAGATGACTGGCGGCGCCAAGAAACTCGGGAGGATGCTGACGCCTTGGAGATGGTTCCACCTGCTGGCGATCAGGAGGTTGGCGGCCATGTTTCCTTGGGGGGGTGGGGCAGAGGTGGAGTTCGGGGACCCCGCGGCCAGCACCGCCGATCGTGCGTTGCGTCTGCTTCTTAAGGACCCGGTGTTGCTGCTGGTCGATGAGGCGCATGAGATGCCGCCCGGCTTCGCCAAGGTGCTGTTGTCGGTTGCCCAGCGATGCATCAACGAGAGGTTCCCGTTGCTGGTGGTCCTCGCCGGCACGCCGGGGCTTCGGGCGAACCTTCGCCGTGCCCGCGTCAGCTTCTGGGAACGTTCGACCCGGTTGAGGATGGGACGGCTGGAGTCCAAGGACGCAACCCGGGGGGCCCTGTCGTTGCCGGCGGAGGAATCGGGCCTGCCGTTCTCCCCGGATGCGCTGGAGCTGTTGGTGGTGGAGAGCCAAAACTATCCGTTCTTCATACAGCTGCTGGGCGAGCAGTCGTGGATGGCCACCATTGCGCGCGACCCCAACGCGGACCGCATTGGGCTGGAGGATGCCCAGGCCGGCGTGCGCAAGGCGAACACGACGCGAGACGAGCTGTATGAGGACCGCCTTGGGGAGATTAGGGCCCGGAAGGTAAAGTCCGAGGCGCTGGCGGTCTCGAAGGCGTTCTTTGAACTTGGCGGCGATGGCGTGTTGCCAACAGCAAGACTGGAGGCGGTGTTGAAGCCCGCCCTTACCCGGGGCCGGACCGCGGAAGACGCCGCCGATGAGCTGTTTGCCGTGGGACTCATTTGGCGGACGGAAGACGACCATTCGCTCTGGGAGCCCGGGATCCCGTCGCTTTGCACCTACATGGCGAATAACACGATGGGAGGTTGAGACGGGAGGTCTGTCGGCCTCTTGGCCCGCTTCCGGGAGGGTCGCCGCCCGGGAGGCGGAAGATACTGTCCCGAGACGGGCGATACCCAAGCGTCACCGTGTGCCTGATCATTGGGGAGGGGTTTTGTCCCTTCCCGTCTGCGCGGGAGCGTGTGGTGAGAGGTGGCGCTCACGTCCTACCCGCCGCTGGTCGACACCGCCGCCCCGCCGCTGATGGTCGGCGGCCAGTCCTACGCGCTGACGCGCCCGCCGTTCGCCGTGTGCGCGCCGACGCCGGGCGCCAACGGCGTGTTCACCCTGCGCGTCGACTGCGGCGCCGACAGCGTCGCCGGCACGGCGCTTTCGGTCACGCTCAACGCCGGGGCGGTCGCCGTCGAGTTCGACCCGCCGGCCGGCGGCGCCGTCGCCGGGCCGCTGGTCGCCCGGCCCTATCTCGGCGTCGGCGGCGCGCACGACCGCCGCGTCACCGAGGGCGCCGTGTTTGCCGTCGTGTCGTTCGGCCCCAACGGCTTCGGCGCGCCGCGCGCCGCCGGCGGCAACCTGCTGTGCGCGACGCACCCCTCCGGGGCGGAGCCCAACCCCGAGGTCCTCCACGTCGGCCTGCTGCGCGATGTCGGCTTCACCTCCGGCCTCGGCCGCTGCCGCTTCCCGTCGCGCGCCGACCGTGGCGTCGCCGACGCCAACGTCTACCTGATGCCGGAGCTCGAGAGCGCCAGGTTCAGGAGCGAGTCCGGCTCCACCGCCCGGGGCGCCTTCGATGACATGGTCGCGTGGATGGGTCCCGACGAGCTCGTCGG
>CAZZIL010000091.1:0-9633 GCA_964654265.1 uncultured Gammaproteobacteria bacterium
GTCGATGTTTGCCGCCGTGCCGGCCCGGCCGGCGCGGGCGGCGATCTCCGCCACCGCCTCGGCGGCGCCGTCCTCCCCGGCGTTGACCGTCGCGTCCGCCCCGAGCGAGCGCGCCGCCTCCAGCTTGGCGTCGTCAAGGTCGGCGACGACGACCTGCGCCCGGCACAGCGCCTTCGCCAGACAGGTTGCGGCGAGTCCCAGGCCGCCCGCGCCGATGACCAGCAGGGTGTCGGCCTCCGTCAGCGACCCGGGGTCCACCTTCCTGAGCGCGCTGTAGGTCGTCAGCCCGGAGCACGCAAGCGTGCACGCGCGCTCCGGCGCGATCTCCCCGCGCTCCACCAGGTACCTGGCGTCCGGGACGACCAGGTGGTCGGAGTAGGCGCCGTCCACCCGGGTGCCGAGCGACCGCGGGGCATCGCACGCCTGCGTCAGCCCGGCGACGCACGGGTCGCACCTGCCGCAGTCGATCCACGGATGCACGGCGTAGCTGCACCCGACCTCGGCGTTGCCGGCGTCCGGACCCTTGGCGACGACCGTGCCGACCGGCTCGTGACCCAAGGTGAACGGAAGTCTCACCCCACGGTCCGTGATCGGGTAACGCCGCCCCTCCCCCAGGTCGAAGTGCCCCTCGCGGATGTGCAAGTCGCTGTGGCACACCCCGCACGCCTCGACCCGGAGCAGCACCTCGGCGCCGCGCGGGTCCGGCGTGGGCCGCTCCCGCATCTCCAGCGGCATGCCCCATGCGACGATCTGCATGGACCGCATGGCGGCTAACTGAAGCGGTCGTAACGGATCCGCCGAAGGTTGACCCCGTGCCCCTTGCGCAGCATGTCGCTCGACGCGTCGACCATCGGCGGCGGCCCCGCCAGGAAGAAGATTGCGCGGTCGTCCGCCGGGCTCTCCGCCAGCGACCGCCCGGCGACCTCGTGCACCAGCCCGCGCGCGAGGCGCAACTCGGGAAACCCCGGGAGCTCGCCCTCCCTGACCGCCTCGTCGGAGACGGCGACCGTCACCTCGACGGCCCCCGCCCCGGCCAGCGTCAGCACGGAGAGGCGGTCCTGGAAAAAGACGTCCTCCATCGTGCGCACGCCGAAGAACAGGCGCGCGCGATGGCGCCCAAGGTAGCCGCCGTCCAGCGCCGCGCCAAGCACCGACATGATCCCGGCAATCCCGCTCCCGCCGGCGATCGCGACGACGTCCCCGTCGTCTGGCTCCCGCGCGCCCGGCGGGTCCAGGCAGGCGCGGCCCAGGGGGCCGAACACCCGCAGCTCCGGTCCGGCACGCGCCGGCCGCCCGATCCGCGTCCGCTCGAACAGCCAGCCGGTGACGCCACCGCCGGGTTTCTGCTTGACGACGAACGACAGGACGCCTCCCTTCCCGGCGGCGGTAGTCATCGAGTAGCCCCTCCAGCCATCGACTCCCGGCACCTGGAACATCACGAACTGCCCGGGGCGGTACGACAGCTCCCGGTCGGGCCGAAGGCCGAACCCGACCACGTCGTCGGTGAAGAGGACCGGGTCCACCACTTTGGCGTCGAAGTAGTCCGGGTTGATCTCACCGGGGCCGCGCCGGCGCATCGCGCCAAGGACGCGAAGCTCGGCGGGACCCTCGCACCGGGTCTGGCACATCAGGATCCGGCCCGACCCCTCCGGGATGCCCGCCTTGCCGGGCGCGTCCGCCCATGCGTCCACCAAGGCCGACCCGTCGACCACCTTGGCCCGGCAGGTGCCGCACGTCCCCGAGGCGCACTCGTGCGGGACCTCCAGCCCCGACCGCAACGCGGCGTACAGGATGTTCTCCCCGGCCCCGACCTCGAAACGGTGACTCTCTTTCCGGCCGTTGATCACGACTTCCATGCGAACTCCTCCCGACTGACGCCGCCGCGCGACCGAGAGCGGACAGCCCCGGCCCAACCGGCCGCGGCACCTCTCCCCGAAACGACAGCGACGGCCATGACCCTCCTCCGATCCGCCCAAGGCAACCGCGCCTCCGGACACAGGCGCCATTCTAATCGCACCGGGGCGAACTGCGGGCGGTCCCGTGCCGCCCGGCACGCGTCGCCCCCGCGCGCGGTGTGGTGTCTGTCGTCCCCGGCCGTCCCGGGTCACGTCCCGGCCTACGAGGGAGGAAGGACTGAAGGGGAACCCGCGCGGGCGCGCCCAGTCCGCGGGGCAGTCCCGGGACAAGGTCACAACCGGCACGCCCAAACCCCAAGAGGGGCGGGATGCCGACACCCGGGGCCAGCCTGGAACACGGTGTCGACACTTTTTCCGGTGGTTTTTTCGTTTGAATATCAATCGGTTAGACACAAAAACGAATTTCTCGCAGTTCGTCGAACAAAACCGTTGGGTGGGTTGGGTTTTTTCGTGCTATGATCTCGGAAAAATAGCCGAGCAGAATGAGCAACCCGTCCTACACGCGACCCCAGGGTGCGGAACTCGCCAGGCGACTGCGCGAGCCGAGGCACTTCATGCAGACCGTCACCGGCCCCCGCCAGACCGGGAAGACAACCCTTGTCAAGCAAGCCATCGCCCAAACCGGGATCCCCCTCGCGTACGCGGACACCGACCTGCCCGCACCGCAAGACCACGACTGGATCATCCGCCAGTGGGATGTCGCCCGCGCCCGGCTGGCGCGGGAGCCGAACCGCGACCTTGTGTTGGTGCTGGACGGGGTGCGGAAAATCCCCCAGTGGTCGGAGGTTGTCACGTGGCTGTGGGACCAAGATACCGAGCATAATGTGCCGCTCAAGGTCGTGCTGCTCGACTCCACTCCCCTGCTCGTGGACAAGGAACTCTCCGAAAACCTTGCCGGCTGCCTCCAGACACTGCGCATCCCCCATTGGAGCTTCCCGGAAATGCGTGACGCCTTCGGCTGGAACCTGGAGCATTTCGTCTTCTTCGGGGGATACCCCGGGGCGGCGCGCCTCACCGACGACGAGGACCAATGGAGGCAATATGTCCTCGACACGGTCATCGAGACCGCAATCTCACGGGACGTGCTGCTGCACACCAGGGTGAACAAACCGCCCCTGTTGCGCCAGCTGTTTCGTCTGGGGTGCACGCGCTCGCCGGAAATTGTCTCGTACTCCAGGATGCTGACGGAACTCAACGGCGCGGGCAACAAGACAACATTGGCCCACTACCTCGACCTTCTCGAGGAGGTGGGGCTGCTGGCCGGTCTGCAGAAACACCACCCGGACCCTTGCCGGATCCGCAAAAGCATCCCGAAGCTCCAAGTGTTCAACACGGCGCTCATGTCCGCCCTGTCAGGACTGTCGTTTGCCGCCGCCCGCAAGGATCACGCGTTCTGGGACCGTCTGGTGAAGTCTGCCGTGGGAGCCCACCTGGTCAATGCCCAGGCATGCCGCGAGTGCACGGTGCACTACTGGCGCGAGAACCACGGGGACGTGGACTTCGTTGTGGAGGCCGATGGCGAGTTGCTTGCAATCGACTTCAGGGGCGGCCCTGTCCCCTCAAAACTGCGGGGGCTCGCCGCCTTCCAAAAGCGGCACCCCAACGTCCGAGGACTAGGCGTGGGCAAACACGCAGTTCCGGTTGGGGATTTCTTGTCGCGGTCTGTCGGGGAGTGGTTGAACTCTGGTGCCGGAATCCAGCCCCCGCCACTGAGGAACGGCATGTGAGTGACCTTGGGGCGTGCTGTGCCGCTCTCCCCGCCATATTCTCATGGAGGCGTGTCCCGCACCGCGTGGCGAAGATGTCCCACGGGTGAGGGCGCGGACGCGCCTGATGCCATCAGGCGTCCTCACGTGTGTGGGCGCCCCCAGAAGAGGTCACATCCTCCTCTGACCTGCTCGCCACAACCGTGTTCCCCAAACGGGTGTCTTTCTTGGTCGCGTCGCACTGAACCACGCCTGATCCTGGCTATCCGGCACGCAATGTCCTGCGAGACGGCGTGGCATCTGTCGCCCCCTTCCGTTCCAGGTCGGCGTTTCGAACCATCGAAACTCGCCCCGGTGTGGCGGGTTACCGGGCACGCGTGTGGCCTGTCCCCACCATGATCCCGGCAGGACCACGGTCCTCAGGGGCTGCCCCACCGCCGCCAGTCGCCCCCCGAATCGCGGTGAAAACGATGGTCCCCACCCTATGGCACCCGACCAAGAGCAAGAAGCCCCCATGCCTGTATCTTTTTTTCTCTTTTTGTTACAGTAGCTTGCGCTTGTACAGGGCCTTTTCTCAATGTATCGGGCGTTTTTTCTCAACGCACTGGGAGATTTCTTGCGGCACTGCGAGTAAAATCCTCCGTGGGATGAAAAGCAAAGACTACACTCGATCGCAGGGCCAAGAGCTCGCAAAGCGGCTGCATGAGCCGAGACGCTTCATGCAAGTTGTCACTGGTGCCCGCCAAGTCGGAAAGACAACCCTCGTCAGGCAAACTCTCGCCCAGGCCAGAATTCCCCACGAGTATGCGAGTACCGATCTGCCTACGCTCCAAGACCATGGATGGATAATCGACCAATGGGAAACCGCCCGCACCCGGCTGGAGCGGGAACCGAACCTCGATCTTGTGCTGGTGCTGGACGAGGTGCAGAAAATTCCCCAGTGGTCGGGGGTCGTCAAGTGGCTGTGGGACCACGACGCATGGCATGGAATACCACTCAAGGTCGTGCTACTCGGTTCCTCCCCCCTGCTCATGGACAAGGGACTCTCCGAAAGCCTTGCCGGGCGGTTCGAGACATTGCACCTCCCGCATTGGGGTTTTCGCGAAATGCACGACGCCTTTGGTTGGGACTGGGAGCGCTACGTCTTCTTCGGGGGATATCCGGGGGCGAACGATCTTGTCGCCACCGAAGACCGATGGAGAGAATATGTTCTGAACTCGGTCATCGAGGCCACCGTAACCCGAGACGTGCTGTTGCACACCAGGGTTGGCAAACCCTCCTTGTTGCGCCTGTTGCTTCGCTTGGGGTGCGAGCACTCGTCAAAGATTATCTCGCACAACAAGATGCTCGGGGGATTGCACGACGCAGGCAACACAACAACGCTAGCCCACTATCTTGACCTTCTCGAGGGGGCGGGACTACTGGCCGGTCTGCAGAAATACCACGAGAGCTCCATTCGGGCCCGCAGAAGCATCCCAAAATTACAGGTGTTCAACACGGCGCTAATGACCGCCCTTTCAGGACTGTCGTTTGACGACGCCCGCAATGATCCCGCGTTTTGGGGCCGGCTCGTGGAGTCGGCCGTGGGTGCCCACTTGGTCAACGCCCAGGCGAGTGGCAGGTGCGCCGTGCACTACTGGCGCGAAAACAACATGGAGGTGGATTTTGTGGTGAGGTCCGGGCCCCGGGCGCTTGCAATCGAGGTCAAGAGCGGCCGCGTCCCCGAAAACATCCAGGGTCTCACCGCCTTCCGCAAACGGCACCCGACGGCTCGCGGACTGGTCGTTGGAGGTCGCACGGTTCCGGTCTGGAATTTCTTGGCGCGGCCTGTCGACGAATGGCTTAACCCCGATGCCGGTGCCCGAACGCTACCATTGTTCGATGGCTAGGTGATTCCTGATCAGTCGCCTCTCTCCCCATCAACCGGAGCGGAGGACATTTTCCGGGTGTGTCCTCCGGCACATCCCCCAGGGTCGCCGCCGACATCTGCGCACCAACCGGAACTATTGGCGCAGCCGGGCATCTTGCGCAACCTTCTTGATCGCATCCAGCTTTTCCCCGATCTCCGGATCAATCTCCTCATTGGGCAGAAACTTGACGAGCCCGTGCAGGTTCCTCTTCCCCATCCTGTTGTGTTCACCTATCCGCTGATGGAAGTTCCTGAACAGCGGGACCAGGAAATCATCGCCCGCCTTGATGTCGTTGCCCCACGGGACTTCAATCCCCAAGATCTCCAATGCGTCGACGAGGGAAGCGATATTCTCCCGCATTCTCTCTTGCCATTCACCCATGAGCAGGGGCACGGACATCTCCACGGCCAAATCCCTCGCGTACGCCTCCAGTGCGGCCTTTGTGCAAAAATAGTTCTCGATCTCCCGTTTTTTCCAGCTCGTGAGCACCAGCCTGCCCTCATCCCTGTCGCCAGCCTCCATCCTGTCAAACAGCGCAACGCCACCGAGTCCCGGGAAGGCACCCCTGAGACTGTGGTAGTGGTGCAAGACGGCATCCGGGCTGTTCTCGACATAGCGCACAAACGGCATGTCCAGCACCTCCTGCGCCTCGGTGTCCCCAAGGCGCCTCGCGAACTCCCGCAGTATCGACAGGTCCTTCGGGCCCCCAAGGTACAGGACCCATCCCTTCTGCTCGGCGAGGTCGCGCTGGTCGAACCCCAGCTCCGCCAGCGCCTTCCACGCCGGGCCCGCCGGGTTGAAATCCAGGCTGTGCGGCTTGCCGACAAATGACACGACACGGTCCCCCCGCATGGCCTCGTCCAAGAACACCTCGGAATGGCTGGCCGCGATGATCTGGCTCCCGTGGCGTTTTGCCTCCTCCGTGATCACTCCGTACGTCTGCCGTTGCCTGAGTATCTCAAGGTGGGCGTCCGGCTCGTCCAGAAGGAGGACGGCGCCGGGGTTCAGGCGCATGAACGACAGCAACAGCAGGGTCTGCTGCAACCCCCGTCCAGCGGAGGAAAGGTCCAGGCGGATTCCGTTCTCCTCGTAGGCCATCGTGACCTCGCCCCGCCCCGGCACATAGCGCGGCTCCTCAAGTCGGACCCCGAACAGCCCCTCTATCCGCCTTGCCAGGGACTTCCACTCCGCCTCCGACCGTTCTGCCAGGCGGTGACAGAGATTCCGCAGGATCTCGGCGGTCCGACCCTCGCCGACTTTCACGTCCACCGCCCCCGGATCAAGGCGCATCTCTGTCTCGGCCAAGCCTGACATTGGCGCAAGGAACACCACCGGGGTCTCGCCCACCCCCTCCGGGACGGGCATCCGGTCCGGGTGTCCGCCTCCGCTTTTCCTCAGGGGCCGACAGTAGAACGATTCTTCGTTCTCGTAGTCGAACTCGAGGCCGCATTCCCATCCCCACGCTCCGGTTGTCCCCTCAACGATGATCTCCATGCGGACATTCCCGGTCGACTCGCGCCCGTCCTCCTTCTCCCTGTCCCTGACGCGCAGGTCCTTCCACAGCAAGCTTGCGTCCGGCGAGGGAATCGCGACAAGGTCGCGCCGCCCGATCGTGGCCCTTGACCGCTCCTCGGGCGTGTCCGCGTCGTCCTGCTTCTCCTTCCACCTGCGCACCCCGATATCCCACAGCGTGAGCGCCTGCATGACGGTGGTCTTCCCCGAGTTGTTCGGGCCGACAAACACCACCGGGCTGCCGAGGTCGACCGAGACCTCGTCGAAGCGCTTGAAGTTGCGGATGGTGACCTTGGTAAGCATCGGATCTCGGGTCGGGCAGGGGCGGTCGTCGGCAGGGGAGGCGATCTCCTTTCGGGAGACGGTCGCCTGCCACTGCCTGTCAGGGCGGCTCGCCTTCCGGCCCTTCTCCGGGCGGCTTGGCGAGGCAGGGTCCTCGGGACCCGCCGGTAACGCCGACAGTGTCTGTCGACCCGCGCGGATTATAGCAGTCGCCACGGCCCTGGCCGGGGTCCTCCGGGATCTTTCCGCGTTACCCGGCACGGAAAATATAGAATGGGTGCATGGGAGACACAGGCGAGGGCGGCGGGCCGATGGTTGCCGGGCCGCTGGACGGGGTGCGGGTGCTGGATCTCTCCCGGATCCTGGCGGGGCCGACCTGCACGCAGCTGCTAGGCGACTACGGCGCCGACGTCATCAAGGTGGAGCGTCCCGGGCGCGGGGACGACACGCGCGCGTGGGGTCCGCCGTACGTGACCGGGACGGACGGCCAGCCGACCGGGGAGAGCGCGTACTACCTGTCGTCCAACCGAAACAAGCGGTCGGTCGCGGTCGACATCACCACCCCGGAGGGAGCCGACGCCGTCCGGCGGCTCGCCGCCGGGTGCGACATCGTGATCGAGAACTTCAAGCGGGGCGGCCTCAAGAAGTACGGCCTCGACCACGGGACGCTTTCGGCGTCGCACCCGTCGCTCGTCTACTGCTCGATCACCGGGTTCGGGCAGACCGGCCCGAACGCCGACAAGCCGGGCTACGACATCCTTGCGCAGGCCTACGGCGGGATCATGAGCATCACCGGCGAGCCGGGCGGCGAGCCGATGAAGGTCGGCGTCGGGATCGCCGACGTGGTGTGCGGCCTCTACGCGGCGACCGCGATCCTCGCGGCGTTGCGCCACCGCGACCGCACCGGGGAGGGGCAGCACATCGACATCGCCCTGGTCGACACCCAAGTCGCCTGGCTGGTCAACGCCGGCGTCAACCACCTCCTCTCCGGCGAGGACCCGGCGCGCCTCGGGAACCAGCACCCGAACATCGTCCCGTACCAGGTGTTCGAGACGTCGGACGGCCACGCCGTGGTCGCGGCGGGCAACGACTCCCAGTACGCCCGCTTCTGCGGGCTGATCGGCCGCCCGGAGCTGGCGGACGACCCGCGCTACCGGGCGAACAGCGACCGGGTGCGCAACCGCGAAGGGCTGATCCCGTTGCTGGCGCGGGAGGTGCGCAAGCTCCCGAAGGCGGAGCTGGTCCGGCGCATGGAGGCGGCCGGGGTCCCCGGCGGCCCGATCAACACGTTGCCCGAGGTGTTCGGCTCCGACCAGGTCGAGGCGCGCGGCATGAGGATCTCGGTGCCGTACCCGGGGGGCCGCGACGGACGTGTGGAGCTCATCGGCAACCCGGTGAAGTTCGGCCGCACCCCGGTCACCTACCGGCACGCGCCGCCGACCTGCGGGGAGCACACCGACGAGGTGCTCGCCGGCCTGCCCGACCGGGAAGACGGGACCGACTGACATGGCGCGGCTGACCGAGGACCAGCGGGAGCTGCGCGACCGGGCGCGCCGGTTCGCCGAGGCGGAGATACTGCCCCGCGCCGCGGAGACCGACCGCACCGAGGAGTACCCGCGGGAGTGCGTGCGCAAGATGCGCGAGGCCGGGTTCCTCGGGATGACCGTCCCCCCGGATCTTGGCGGGCAGGGCCGCGGCCTGCTCGACGCGATCCTAGTGGTCGAGGAGATCGCCCGCTGCTGCGGGGCCTGCGGCCGGATTGCCGTCGAGACGAACATGGGCGCCATCGGCGCGCTGATGCGCCACGGGTCGGAGAAGCAGCGGCGGCTCGCCGCCGGGCTCGTGCTCGACGGCGACAAGCCGGCGATCTGCATCACGGAGCCCGGGGCGGGGAGCGCGGCCACCGAGATGCGGACCACGGCGGTGCGCCGCGGCGACCGCTACGTCGTCAACGGGCGCAAGCACTGGATCACCGGCGGCGGGGTGTCCCGGCTGCACCTCGTGTTCGCGCGGCTCGTCGAGGACGGGGAGGAGCGGGGGATTGCCGGGCTGGTCGCGGTGCGCGGCGAGACGCCGGGGCTGGTGATCGGCCGGCGCGAGCCGGCGATGGGGTTGCGGGGCCTTCCCGAGACCGAGGTGCTGTTCGAGGACATGGAGGTCCCCGCGGACATGGTCGTTGTCCCGCCGGAGGGGATCCGCCGCGGCTTCGCCGGGCTGATGAACGCGTACAACGCGCAACGCGTCGGCGCGGGCACGGTCGCCCTGGGGATCGCGCAGGGCGCCTACGAGGCGGCGCTGTCGCACGCG
>CAZZIL010000092.1:0-12634 GCA_964654265.1 uncultured Gammaproteobacteria bacterium
GTGCTCGGCGACGACCCCGCCCATGTAGCCCAGCTCGTCGTCGTAGACGACCACCGGGCCGTCGGCGAGCGCGGCGCCGCCCATGATGTCGTCGGGGGTCAGCACCCGCACGCCGTCCCCGGCGGCGAGCGGCTCGTGGCGGGAGTTCCCGACCCCGTCCCGCCGCCAGCGCGCGCCGGTCGCCAGGAACACCGCGTCGGCGCCGAACTCCGCCAGGCGCGCCGCGTCCATCGGGCTGTCGCGGTAGGTCTCGACGTTCGGCATCTGCCGGATCAGGTGGACGCGGTGGTCGGCGACCCGCCTCCAGGACGCCAGGCCCTTCAGCCGCGACTCGCGCAACGCGCGCCCGCCGAGCTCCGCCGACGCCTCCGCGAGCGTCACCGGGTATCCCCTCTTGCCCAGCTGCATGGCGCACTCAAGCCCGGCGGGGCCGGCGCCGACGACCAGCACGCGCGAGCCGGAGCGCCTGGGCGCGATTTTCTCGGGGTGCCACCCGCGGCGCCACTCCTCCCCCATCGTCGGGTTCTGCGTGCAGCGGATCGGCACCCCGAGCGAGTCGCTCGCGACGCAGACGTTGCAGCCGATGCACTCGCGGATGTCCTCGGCGCGCCCGGCGCGGATCTTCTCCGGCAGGAACGGGTCCGATATCGACGGGCGCGCCGCGCCGATGAGGTCGAGCACCCCTTCCCTGACCAGCGACGCCATCCGGTCCGGGGAGGTGAACCGCCCGACCCCGACGACGGGCCGGTCGGTCACGCGCTTGACGAAGCGGATGTGCTCGACCTGGTGTCCCTCCTCCGGCTCGTGGCGCGCCGAGGCGGAGTCGTGCCCCCAGTCGGACACGTTGACGTCCCACAGGTCGGGCAGGTCCGCGAGCATCTCCACCACCTCGCGCGCCTCGTCGGCGAAGCCGTCCTTGGCGTGCAGGCGGCGGACGGCGAGCCGCAGCGCGACCGCGCAGCGGTCCCCGGCCTCTTCCCGGGTGTCCTCCAGCAGCTCGCGCAGCAGGCGCGCGCGGTTCTCGAGCGACCCGCCGTACTCGTCCGTGCGCCGGTTGTGCTCCGACAGCAGGAAGTGCTGCGGGAGCGACAGGTCGTGCCCGGCGTAGACGTAGACGATGTCGAAGCCGGCCCGCACCGCCCGGCGGACCGCGTCGCGGTGCCAGCGCCGGCAGTCGCGGATGTCCGCCTTGGTCATCCCGCGCGCCTGGCGCGGGCCGGGGTTGCCGAGCGCGCGCGCCGACGGCCCCATCGGCGGGATCCGCGAGTACAGGTTCGACGCCAGGTGCCCGTTGTGCGCCAGCTCGATCGCGGCCAGCGAGCCGTGGCGGTGCACCGCCTCGGTCATCAGCGCGAGCGCGCGCGCGTCGTGGTCGTCCCACAGCCGCTGCTCCGGGAACGGCGACAGGTCCGTGCTCGGGTGGATCTCGGTCTCCTCGGTGCTGACGACCGCCCATCCGCCCTCGGCCTTCATCCCGCGCATGGCGGCGTGGGCGCGCGGCCTCAGGTGGCCGTAGCCGCAGCAGTGGGGGACCTGGAAGAACCGGTTGCGCGCCGTGACCGGGCCGATCCGCACCGGCTCGAACAGGATCGCGTGGCGCCCGTCCGTCCCCATGTCGCGCCCGCCGCGGGACCCCTGCCGGGGGGCGGCTAGAACCCGGACTTGATCCGCTCGAACTCCTTGGCCATCTTCGCCTCGAGGTCCGGGTTGAGCACCGGGTCGAACACCAGCGACCCGGAGAAGAACTTCGCCGGGTTGTCGAACCCGTACTGCGCGATCAGCGCCGGGTCGACGTCGCCGTACGCGCGCGCGTTGGAGTGCGCGTACCCCCACGCCTCGATGATGTACTTCCCGGAGGCCGCGTCGGTGAGCGCGTTGAGCAGGTCGTAGACCTGGTCGTCCGGCGCGGTCGCGCCCGCGAGGTGGACGTAGCCGCACACCCAGGTGGCGACCCCCTTGTCGGTGTCCTTCACCATCCGCACCGGCTGCCCGTCGCCGATCAGGTTGATCTCCGACTGGTTCCAGGCCCAGCCCATCACCGCCTCGCCGCTCGCGATCGCCTGGTCGAACTGCCCGGTGTCGGACCAGTAGAAGCGCACGTTCGGGTGAACCTTGCGAAGGAACTCCGACGCGCGGTCCACCTGCTCCTCGGTGATGTTGCCCCAGTCCTTCGTGCCGGTCGCCAGCGCCGCCATCGCGTACGCGCTCGACGGGCTGTCCGGCACCAGCACCTTGCCCTTGTACTCGGGCGACGCCAGCAGCTGCAGCCCGATCTCGTCCTCGGGGATCAGGTCGGTGCGGTAGATCAGCCCGGTGTTGCCCCACTCGAACGGGACCATCCAGGTCTTGCCGTCGTGGCGGATCCCCTTGACGTCGCGGATGGTCGGGATCAGGTCGTCCCAGTTCTCCAGGCGGGCGGTGTCGATCGGCTGCAGCAGCCCGGAGTCGGCCCACTTGACCACGCCGTCGGTGCACGGGTGCGCCAGGTCCGCCTCAAACCCCGCGCGCAGCTTGTTGTAGCCCTCCTCCTGGCTCGCGAAGTAGGTGTAGGTCGGCGCCCCGCCGTGCTTCTCCTTGTACCCCAGGTAGAAGTTCTCGTCCTCGTAGCCGGACCAGTCGAACACCTTCAGGTCGCCCGCGTCGCCCAGCGCCGTCCCCGGCGCCGCCAGCGCCAGCGCCAGCCCCGCGCCCGCGGCGCGCAGCGCCCGCGGGCGCCCCCCAAGATTCCGTCCCATGGCTCTCCTCCCCCTCGGTTTCTCAGCCTTGGAGCGGGATTATAGACGACCGCCCCACCGACAGCCAGACGTCGTCGCCGGCGGCGTGGGCCGCCGCGCCGGGGCGGTTTGTCGCGAGCGCGACGCACGGCGTCTCGAGGCCGTCGAGCGCGACGTGGTAGTGGACGCTCTCGCCGAGGAAGGCGACGTCGACGATGCGGCCGCGGGCGCACGCGTCGCACGCGGCGGGTCTTTCGGGGCCGATGCCGACCTGTTCCGGGCGCACGCCGACCAGGAGGGCTTCGCCGGCCGGGGCCTCGGCGCGCGAGACGTCGAGGCGGAGCCTTCCCCAGGCCGGGATGTCGACCCCGAGTCGGCCGTCCGGGGCGTCGAACGGCGTTGCCGGGAACAGGTTGATCGCGCCGATGAAGGACGCGACCTCGCGGTCGCGGGGCCGGGCGTAGACGTTGGCCGGGGTGTCGACCTGGGCAAGGCGCCCGCCGAGCATCACGCCGATCCGGTCCGACATGCTCATCGCCTCGTGCTGGTCGTGCGTCACCATGACGAAGGTGATGCCGAGCGACTGCTGCAGGTGCCGCAGCTCGAGCCGCATCTCCTCGCGCAGCTTCTTGTCGAGCGCGGACAGCGGCTCGTCGAGCAGGAGCACCTTCGGCCTCATGACGATGGCGCGCGCGAGCGCGACGCGCTGGCGCTGCCCGCCCGACAGCTGGTCGACGCGGCGGCCCTCCATGACGCCGAGCTTGACCATGTCGAGGGCCTGGCGCACCTGCCGGTCGACCTCCGCCTTGGCGAGCCCGAGGCGGCGCAACCCGAAGGCGACGTTCCCGGCGATGTCCAGGTGCGGGAAGATCGCGTAGTTCTGGAACACCATGTTGGTCGGACGCCGGTTCGGCGGGACGCCCAGCATCTCCTCGCCGTCGATGCGGATCGAGCCCGCGTCGGGGTCCAGGAAGCCCGCGAGCGCGCGCAGGATTGTGGTCTTCCCGCAGCCGGACGGGCCGAGCAGCGAGAAGAACTCCCCCTTGCGCAGGCCCAGGCTGACGTCGCGGGCGACGACCGTGTCGCCGTAGCCGAGCCGGACGCCGGCCATCTCGACAATGGGTCGGTCGTCCCCCACGGCGGCGCCCTAGGCGGCCGGCGCCGAGCGCCGGCGGAAGACCTCGGCCACGAGCAGCAGCAGGACCGAGCAGCCGATGAGGATGGTGCCCAGCGCCAGCGTGTACGGCAGCTTGGCCGGGAAGCGGATCTGGCTCCAGATGTAGACCGGCAGGGTGGGCTCGCTCCCCGCAAGGAAGAAGGCGAGCACGAACTCGTCGAACGACACCGTGAACGTCACCAGCGCGCTGGCGACGATCCCGGGCGCGACCAGCGGCAGGGTCACGCGCCGGAACACCGCCGCGGGGCCCTCCCCGAGGTCGCGGGCGGCCTCCTCCAGGCTGCGGTCGAAGCGGTCGAACGCCGACTTCAGGATCAGCACCGAGAACGGGAGCGCAAGGAAGACGTGCCCGATCACCACCGCGGCCAGGGACGGGCGGATGCCCACCGAGATGAACAGCACCAGCATCGACGACGCCACGATGATCCCGGGAATGACGAGGGGGACCATCACCAGCCCCTCCGCCGGGCCGGCGCCGGGATAGCGGTGCCCGGCGAACGCCTTGGCGGCGAACACGCCGACCGACGTGCTGATCAGCGCCGTGGCCGCCGCGACCACCAGCGAGTTGCGAAGCGCGCCGGTGAGCCCGTCCGCGTCGCCGAGGCCGGCGTACCACCTCAGCGTGAGCCCCTTGATCGGGAACGCCACGATGGTGCCGTCGTTGAACGAGAACAGCGGCAGGAACAGCACCGGCAGGTAGAGGAACACCAGGTAGCCCGCCGCGTACACCGCGAGCCATCGCGGGCGAACCCCCCGCGGGAAGGCGCGCCCCGGCGCGGCGGTCACGCCGTCCCCACGGCCTTCCGGGTCGCCGCGACGAAGAGCAGGGCCGCCGCCATGACGGCGGCCATCATCACGATCGACAGCGTCGCCCCCAGCGGCCAGTCGTTGGCGGGGCCGAACTGCACCTGGATCAGGTTGGCGATCATCTTCCCCTCGGAGCCGCCGACCAGGGCCGGCGTGATGTAGTCCCCGACCGTTGGGATGAAGATGACCAGGCAGGCGGCGACCACCCCCGGCATCGACAGCGGCAGGGTGACCCGCAGGAACCGGCCAGCCGCGGAGTGGCCGAGGTCGGTCGCCGCCTCCAGCAGGGTGGGGTCGATCTTCCGCAGCGACACGTAGATCGGCAGGATCGCGAACACCGCCCAGGCGTGCGCCAGGGTCACCACGACCGCGTTGGGGTTGTAGAGGATGAAGCCGAGCGGCTCGTCGACGAGCCCGGCGGCCAGCAACCCGCTGTTGAGCACCCCGTTGTAGCCCAGGATGAGCTTCCAGGCAAACACCCGCAACAGGTAGCTGCTCCAGAACGGGACGGTCACCAGGAGCAGCCACAGCGCCTTGTGCCGGGCGCGGAAGGCGATGTGGTACGCGATCGGGTAGGCCAGCGCCACGGTCGCGAGCGTGACGAGCGCGGCGATCCCGATCGAGCGCGCGAGCAGCAGCCGCACCAGCGGGTCGGTCAGGGCCTCCCGGTAGTTGTCGAGGGTGGGGGTCCTGTCGATGCGCACGTAGTCCTGCGTCCAGAAGCTGTGCGCGACCATCACGACGACGGGCGCCGCCAGCAGCAACGCCACGTAGAGCACGGCGGGCGCGCTCAGCAACACGCCCGTCACCGTTTCCCGGCGAGGCCGGGTCCTCATGCCACGATCTCCCTCTCCCCCTCGTCCTCCGGCGGTCCGCCAAGGGGCGCGCCCCGCGGGGGCGCCGGGCGGACGTGTCCGTTGCCGGGCATTCTACCGCCTCGGGCACACTCGCCCAGGCGTCCCCGCGGGGCGCCCCGCCGACGCTTTGGTAGACTTGCCGGCGTGGGCGGACCAAGGGGCACGGCATGACCACCTCTCATCAACGGGACCGCATCGAGAACGCGGACTGCATCCAGGGCATGGCGGGCCTGCCGGACGGGCACGTCGACCTCGTGGTCACGGATCCCCCCTTCGCGATCGACTTCAAGGCAAGGCGGGCGAACTACAACCGCACATCCTCGCGCGTCCTCGAGGGCTACCGGGAGATCGCGCCCGAGGACTACCCGGGGTTCACCCGAGCCTGGATGGAGCAGGTCCACCGCGTGCTCAAGGAGACCGGGTCCTGCTTCGTGTTCTCCGGCTGGAACAACCTGAAGGACATCCTGGTCGCCGCGGACGACGTCGGGCTCAAAACCGTCAACCACATCATCTGGAAGTACCAGTTCGGCGTCGCGACAAAACGGCGCTTCGTCACGTCGCACTACCACTGCCTGTACTACTGCAAGGACGACAAGAAAAGGAGGTTCTTCCCCGAGGGCCGCTTCCCGAAGGGGAGCGGGGGCAACGGCGACGGCAGCGCGCGATACCGGGACATGGAGGACGTCTGGATGATCCCCCGGGAGTACTGGACCGGCGAGACCAAGACCCCGACCAAGCTCCCGTACGAGATCATCGCGAAGATTCTCGCGTACGCGAGCGAGAAGGGGGACACCGTCCTCGACCCGTTCCTCGGGTCGGGACAGGTCGCCGTGGTCTCCAAGCTGCTTGGGAGGCACTGGCTCGGCTTCGAGATCGTCCCCGAGTACCACCGGTTCGCCCAGGACCGGCTTGACCGCGAGACGACCTACCGGGGCGGAACACGCAACGGCGGGGAGGAGCGGCAGGCCTCCCTGTCGCTTTTCGGCTGACCCCGGGGAGGAGCCTGCCGCATCACCCCGGCGGCGCCGCCCGGCGGGGACGCAACGCCCAGGCCAAGGCGAGGATCGCCGTGACCAGCGCCGCCAGGTTCAGGAGTCCGTGCTGCACGAACGGCGTCGCCCCGGTCCTCGGGACGACCTCCACCTCGAGTATCCCCTCCTCGTGCCAAGGGAGCGCCGCCAGCACCCGGCCATCGTGGCCGACGTGCGCCGTCATGCCGGTGTTGGTCGCCCGGACCATCTCCCGACCAGTCTCCAGCGCGCGCGCCTGGGAGATCTGCAGATGCTGCCCCAACATCCGGGACTTGCCGAACCATGCGCCGTTGGTGACGTTCACCAGGAAGTCGGTCCCGGCCGCCAGCCCGGAAAACTCCCCGGGGAACGTGTCCTCGTAGCAGATCGCGACCAGCGCCCGGCCGACCGGCAGCTCCACAGCCGACCGCCCCTTGCCGGGCTCAAGGTCGGAGTAGGGGATGTCGAGCGCCCTCGCGATCGGGGCGAACAAAAACCCCAGCGGGACAAACTCGCCGAACGGGGCAAGGCGCACCTTCGGGTGGACGGCGTCCGGGAACTCGCCGAGCGCGGCCACCGAGTTCTGGAAGCCTCCCTCCGGGCCGGAGGCGAACGCGCCGACAAGGACCGCGCCGTCCCGGGCGGCGCCGACGGAGCGAAGCCGCGTCGCCAGGTCCGGGGGGATGTCCTCCCAGGCCACCGGCAAGGCCGTCTCCGGCAGGACCACGAGGCGCCCCTGCGTGCGGTCCACCATCGCGAGGTAGCGCGAGACGATCGCGGCGCGGTTTTGCGCGACCCACTTCAGCTCCTGGGGGACGTTGCCTTGCAGCAGCGACACGGGGATGGGCGGGCCTTTCGCCGCGGTGCTCCCGTCCCACGGCTGGAACTGCCCGGTGACGACCAGCAGGGCCGCGGCCGCGGCCGGGGCGGCAAGCGTCGCCGCCTCCGCCCGGAGCCTTCCCGCGGAGGCCGCCTGTCCGCCGTGCGCCTTGGCGATGCGCGCCGCACCCCTGCACAACGCGACCACGGCGGCGGCGACAACCGCGACCAGCACGGAGGTCCCCTGCGCGCCGACCAGCGGGACGTGCCCGGCCAGCCATCCGTCCGGGACCTGGGTGTTGCCGATCGTCAGCCAAGGGAACCCGAGCGTGAAGTGGCCGCGCACGTGCGTCTCCAGCACGGACCAGACGACGGCAACGGCGGCCAGCCTGGCAAACCCCGGCGGCATCCGTCGCGTGGCGGCGTGCGCGACGAGCCCGGCGAGTCCCAGTCCGGCCGCGAGCCAGGCGCACACCAGCAGCACCGCGAGCCAGGCAAGCGGGGCCGCAAGCCCGCCGTAGCGCTCCAGGCTGATCTGGATCCACCACACCCCCGCCAGGTACAGACCCAGGCCGAACGCGAACGACGACAGGAAGGCCGTCCGCGCGCGGGCCGGACGGTCGATCGAGTCGACCAGGACGGCGACCGTCACGAACACGGCCGCGTGCAGGCGTTCGGGCGCGAACGCGAGGACGGTGGCCGCCCCGGCCAGCGCGCACGCCAGCGGCGCGACGGGCAGGCCGCGGGACGGGCGCCCGGCCGGGCCCGCCCCGTCCGTCTTGGTCAGGGACCGACCTCGACGGGCGCGTCCGGGGCCTCCGCCTGCGGCGGACGCTCCACCTCGACCTCAAGCACCCGCCGGGTGCTCGCCCGCTCCACGCGAAGCACCAGGGGTCCCGCCTTCACCGACTCGCCCCGGGGCGGGATCAGGCCGAACTGCTGCGAGATCCAGCCCCCCACCGTCTCCACCCCGTCCGCCGAGAGCGGCACGCCGAAGTGCTCGCCGAACTCCTCCAGCGGGGTCAGGCCCCGCACGCGCCACAGTTGTCCCGCCTTGATCTCGTCGATGTTCTCCCGGGTGTCGTCGTCGTACTCGTCGGCGATGCTGCCGACGATGCACTCCAGCACGTCCTCGATGGTCACGAGCCCGGCGGGGGTGTCGTACTCATCCACCACGATCACCATGTGGTTCTTGCTGTGCCTGAACTCCCTGAGCAGCACGTCCAGGCGCTTCGACATCGGCTCGAACACCGGGGGGCGCATCACGTCGCAGATCCGGAACTCCGCGCGCTCGCGGAAGAAGCGCAGCAGGTCCTTCGCGAGCAGCACGCCGACGACCCGCTCGCCCTTGCCGTCGAACACCGGGTAGCGCGAGTGCCCGCTCTCGGCCACCACCGACACGACCGTCTCCAGGCTGTCCTCGGTCGTCAGCCGGGTCACGTCCGCGCTCGGGATCAGGACGTCCCGCACCGTGAGCTCGGAGATCCGCAGCACCCCCTCAAGCATGCCGAGCGCCTCCGCGTCGAACAGCGCGCGCTGGTCGCGCACCTTGGCCAGCCAGTCGACCAGCGCCTTGCGGGTCTTCGGCAGGAAGTGCTCCGTGGTGTTGAGCCGCTCGGCAACCCACTCGACAAACTCGGCGCGCTCAAGCGCCGACGACGAGAACAGTTTCCCGGCGCGGCTCCAGTGCCCGGGCGGCCGCTCCTCGCTCACGCGCCCCCCTTCCCGGGCGGGGGGAACCCCAGCGCGCCGAGGATCTCCTCCTCGCGCCGCCTCATGGCCTCGGCCTCCCGCTCGCGCCCGTGGGAGTGCCCCTGGAGGTGCAGGGCCGCGTGCACCAGCAGGTGCGCGCAGTGGTCGCCGACCGGGCGGCCCTGGCGCTCGGCCTCCGCGCGCACCACCGGGGCGCACAGCACGATGTCCCCGTCGATCGGGCCGTCGCCCGAGTCGCCGTAGTCGAACGCCAGCACGTTGGTGGGTCCCCGTTTGCGCCGGTAACGCGCGTTGAGGTCGGCCCCCTCGTCGGCGCCGACCAGGCGCACCGTCAGCCGCGCCGCCCGGCCGAGCGCCGCCCGGAGCACCCGGCGCATCTCCCGCGGCGCCGGGAAGCCCGCGCCGGCGCCGGCGTCCTGCACGTCCAAGGCCAGGGCCACCCTACTCCCCGCGCGTCCCATACGCCTCGATGACGCGCCGCACCACCGGGTGGCGCACCACGTCGCCCATCCCGAACTCGACCAGGGACACCCCCTCGATTCCCGCCAGCCGCGAGCCGGCGTCGACCAGCCCCGAGACCTGGCGGGGCGGGAGGTCCACCTGGGTCACGTCGCCGGTGACCACCATCCGCGACCCGGAGCCCATCCGCGTCAGGAACATCTTCATCTGCTCGACCGTGGTGTTCTGCCCCTCGTCCAGGATCACGAAGGAGTCGTTGAGCGTGCGCCCGCGCATGTAGGCGAGCGGCGCGATCTCGATGCGCCCGTCGCCCGCGTGCTTCTCGGCGCGCGACTGCCCGACCAGGTCGCGGATCGCGTCGTGCAGCGGCCGCAGGTAGGGGTCCACCTTCTGCTCCAGGTCGCCGGGGAGAAACCCCAGGTGCTCGCCGGCGTCGACCACCGGGCGCGACAGCACGACGCGCTCGACGCGGTTCTGCGCGAGCGCGCGCAGCGCGCTCGCGACCGCGAGGAAGGTCTTGCCGGTGCCGGCCGGGCCGATCGCGAGCGTGATGTCGCTCGTCTCCATCCGCCGCAGGTAGCGCCGCTGGTTCGGCGTGCACGCCGACACGCGGCGCGCCCCCTTCCCGGGCTGCACCGGGAAGTCCTCCGCGTCCGCCTCCGCCCCGTCGGACGCGCCCGACAGCTCCTTCTGGATGTCCAGCGGACCGATCTGCCGGTCCGCGCGCACGTACAGCTGTTGCAGCGCGTGCGCCGCCGGCGCCGGGCTGCCGCCCCTCCCCGAGAGGCGGAAGTGCCCGCCGCGGCGCTTGATGCTGACGCCGAAGGCGCTCTCGATGCGCGCGATGTTCGAGTCGAGCACGCCGCACAGGTTCGACAGCCGGGCGCTGTCGGGCGGGGTGAGCGTGACCTCCATGGTCTGGGTGCCGGTGCCCACCTACGCCCGGGCCACCTCGCCGCGAAGGGTGTGCGCCCGCGCCGCGGTGACGCGCACGTCGACAAACCGGCCGACGAGCGCCGGGTCCCCGGCGAAGTTGACCACCCGGTTGTTCGACGTGCGCCCGCACAGCTCCGCCGGGTCGCGCCGCGACGGCCCCTCGACCAGCACGGAGTGCTCGGCGCCGACCATCGCCTCGCTGACGCGCCGCCCCTGCTCCTCCAGCAGCGCCTGCAGCTCGGCCAGCCGGCGCCGGCGCTCCGCGGGCGGCGTGTCGTCCGGCAGGCGCGCGGCCGGGGTCCCCGGCCGCCTGCTGTACAGGAAGGAGTAGCTGAAGTCGAAGCCGACGTCGCGCACCAGGTCCAGCGTCCTGCGGAAGTCCGCGTCGCCCTCGCCCGGGAAGCCGACGATGAAGTCGGAGGTGATCGAGATCCCCGGCCGCGCGCGCCGCAGCGCGCGGGCGATCGCCTTGTACTCGAGCGCGGTGTGGCCGCGCTTCATCGCGGCGAGCACGCGGTCGGACCCGGACTGCGCCGGCAGGTGCACGCAGTCGGCGACCTTGGGGTTCTCCGCGAACTCCCGCACCAGGCGCGGGCCGAACTCGATCGGGTGCGAGGTCGTGAAGCGCACCCGCCCGATGCCGGGGACCGACGACACGCAGCGCAGCAGCGCCGCCAGGTCCGCCACGCGGCCGTCGCCGGCGTCCGCCCGGTAGGCGTTCACGTTCTGGCCGAGCAGCGTCACCTCGCGCACGCCGCGGCGCGCGAGCGCGCCGACCTCGGCGAGCACCCCGCCCAGCGGGCGCGACACCTCCTCGCCGCGCGTGTACGGGACCACGCAGAACGAGCAGTACTTGCTGCAGCCCTCCATCACCGAGACGAACGCGGTCGGCCCCGACACCGACGGCGCCGGCAGGCTGTCGAACTTCTCGATCGCCCGGAAGGCGACGTCGACCTGCGGGCGCCCGGTGCGGCGCCGGCGCGCGATCAGCCGCGGCAGGCGGTGCACCGTCTGCGGCCCGAACACCAGGTCGACGAACGGCGCGCGGCCGAGCAGGTCGCGCCCCTCCTGGCTCGCGACGCAGCCGCCGACGCCGATCAGCAGGCCCGGCCGCGCGCGCTTGAGCCGGCGCATCCGCCCCAGGTCGGTGAACACCTTCTCCGACGCCTTCTCCCGCACCGAGCACGAGTTGTAGAGCACCAGGTCGGCGTCGCCGACATCCTCCGTGCGCGACCAGCCCGACCCGTCCCCGCACAGGATGTCCGCCATCCGTTGCGAGTCGTACTCGTTCATCTGGCACCCGAAGGTCTTGATGAAGACTTTTTCCGTCACAGCCTGACCACGACAAGCGCGATTATGCTAGCGATTCCCGTACAATGCAACACCCATGCGCCCGACCGTGCCCATCCTGCTCTCCGCCGCGCTCCTGGCGGCCGCCGCCTCGTGCGGCGGCGGCTTCGGCGGCGCCGGCGCGGAGTTCCGCCGTGACCTCGCCCGCGAGGGGCTGGAGCTCCCGGCGACGGTCCGCGTCGAGGAGTTCCGCGCGGCGTGCGCGCGCATCAGCGTCACCGACCCCGACGCCCTGCTCAAGGACCTCGGGGTGCCGCTGCGCGGCCGCGAGGGCGCGCGCTACCTCTCGGTCGGCGACCTCCTCGGGCGTTGCGGCCCGGGGTGCCGGCCGGACGAGGGGCTGGGCGAGCTGATCCGCACCTTCGCGGTGCAACGGCAGGGCGCCCGCTGACGCGGGCGCGACCGACCGGGGGCGCGGCGCGCGATGCGCCGCCCCCGACAGGCGAATGACACAGGTGAGCACGAGCGGTCGTCTCCGAGAAAGGAGGTAATCCAGCCGCAGGTTCTCCTACGGCTACCTTGTTACGACTTCACCCCAGTCATGAAACATACCTTGGCGGGCGCCCTCCCCGAAGGGTCAGACTACTCGCTTCTGGTATCCCCCACTCCCATGGTGTGACGGGCGGTGTGTACAAAACCCGGGAACGTATTCACCGCGGCATGCTGATCCGCGATTACTAGCGATTCCGACTTCATGCACTCGAGTTGCAGAGTGCAATCCGAACTGAGGTATCTTTTAAGGATTTGCTTAACTTCGCAGTCTTGCTTCCTGTTGTAGATACCATTGTAGCA
>CAZZIL010000093.1:0-1980 GCA_964654265.1 uncultured Gammaproteobacteria bacterium
CTACGAGACCGTGGGGGAGGGTGACGACTTGGAGAAGATGGTCGGGTCGCACGGCTTGGGCATTGTGCACGCGTACCGGGCTTTCACGCGCAGGGGGATCGACCCCGGGAGCCTGTGGGGGTTGACCGCCCAGTTCCGCGGCCGCGGCGGCGGCAAGGTGTTCACCACGCTACTCCGCGAGCAGAACCTGGATGTGCCGATCCTCGTTGTGACTGACGTGCATCTCTATCCCGACGCGTTCTACCACCGGATAGAGGACCGCTTCGGCGGCAGGGTCTTCGTCGCCGAGCTGGACACGGCAGCGGCAACCGCGCTGACCGATGCCGTGGGGAAGGGGTGGTCCTGCTTCAGCGGGAGTGCCCGGGTCTACCACCCGGGCTGGACCGAGAAGGACGACCCCGACCGGCACGCCATCTGGCGCCGACGCAAGATCCTGCCCGAAGGGGTGGGAGTGGAGTTCGCGGCGCGCACCTTCTGTGACAAGGTCTTTCACGAGATGTTCATGCGGCCGCGGGAGTGGGACCAGAAGAGACTCTTGGTGCTAGAAGAGAGGACCGGGGCACTTGAGAAGCGTGCCGACAAGGCGGAGGAGACACGAGATGTCAGGGCAGATGGCCTGAAGCGAACCAAGGCCGAGCTCAAGAAGGAACGCCGGAAGAACGAGGCCCTCACCAAAAAGGAAAGTCAGAGAAGTGCCGCCCTCATTGAGGTGAAGGCGGAGAGCGATCGCCGGGCAACCGCCCTGAAGCGAGCAGGGATCGAACTCAAGGAGGAACGCCAGAGATGGACCACCCTCATTGAGAAGGAGCACCGAAAGAACGCGACTCTCAAAGAAAAGGTGGAGCGCTTACGAAGCGAGAGGGACAAGCTAAGACAGGAGATAAAGGACACCAGAAGGCCGCGGCAGGGCAAGGCGGGAGGCACAGCCCAAGAGGCGGTCAAATGGGCGACCAGCATGCTTGGGGGCGGCGATCAAGGATTGGTGTTTGGGGAAAGGGTCCGGGCGGGGGCAAAGAAGCTGAGCCCGGACGCAGGCCCCCCCGAGAAGGTCCTCTACTACCTCACCCAGCTCGGGGAGTTCGCGCGGGAGATGAGGAGAGGAGACGGCGAGGTGGGCAAACCGGTGGTCGACTGGTTCCGCGTCAGGGACTGCGATGTGAGTTCCGAGTCGGGACCGACGCAGGGTATGTTTCCCCGCAACTTCAAGGTGAATGGTGAGGCGCACCGGTTCGACTGGCACATGAAGCCGAGCAACCAGGCGGGAGACCAAGGGGTGCGCATCTACTTCAAGTGGGACCCGGACTCCAGCAAGGTGCTGGTGGGATGGATCGGACCGCACCTGCGGACGAAATCGCACGGAACTTAGTGGGTGCACGCCATCCGGCGCGCGTCCAGTGTCGGTGCGCGGGCGGCGTTGACGGTCGTGCCACAGACCCTGTTCGATTGGCACGTGCCCGGCGTAAGTGTCGATCGCCGTGACCGCGCCGTTGCGCGCCAGTGCGCCCCCGGGTGTCCCGGTCGGGGTTGTCGCGCTGAGCGGCTGCCGACTTCGAGATCCTCGGCAAGCGGGCGGACCCGCCCCTGCCGTACAATGCGCGCCATGAATCGGGAGCACTCCACGGGACAGGTCGCGGTCGCGTCGCCGGGCGGCATCGGCGCGGCTCGCGGGGAGTGCGGAGGCAACCCCTGCCCGGCGCGCGGAGACTTCGTCGCCCCGGGGATCGCGGGCCGTCCGGGGGGCGCTGTCCGGGCGCTCGCCCTGCCCGTCCGCGGGCGGCGGCGGATCCCCGACCCGGACGTCGGGCGCGATCGGCGCCTGCCGCCCCGGGGCGCCGCCGGCCCCGAGGGGACCTCGCGGGTCGCAGGGGGGTTGCCCAAGTCGCGGACCCGCACGGCCCGCATCCGCCACGGACGGCGTCCCCGGCCGTGCGCGGCCCCGCCGGCCGGGGAAGGCAAATGCGCGGCGCGGCCCGCCACTTC
>CAZZIL010000094.1:0-5878 GCA_964654265.1 uncultured Gammaproteobacteria bacterium
AGAAAGAGGTCTGGCTCATGGCTTCTCCTGAAAGCTGGTTTGATGCGTATTCTCTCAAGCTCTGCCCGCGAACTCCAGGTCTGGCGCGACAAACCCCCAAACAGGGGCCGCAATGTGTCGAAAATCATACACCCTCACCCCCGGGGGCCGATCCCCGTCCCCGAGGGCGAATAAATAGAGGTGCCCTTAAGGGCCAAGGGGAGAGGAGAGCGGAACATGCCACATTGCGATGTCAGCCTGATGGGTGCCTCCCACGCGGCAGCACACGTTGGCACGCGGGGCCCGCGTGAGTCGTTGATCCCGATGCCCTGTGAACGTGTGCTCGTTCCACGCCGCGGGCAGGAAGGCCAGCCTACTTGCCAGACACGTGGCACCACGACCATCACCCTCGCCTGCGTGACAGGCCGCAAGGTCGCGCATGTCATGCGCGCGCACTCGGCGGGGGGAGTGGCGTCCCAGGTCCCGACCAATCGTTCGAGCGCGACAGAAGCCTCCATGACTGGCGATGTCGCAGGGAGCGAATGAGTTCACGGGCCGCGCCAACATGCGTGCACCGTCAGGGTGCGAACGCCGGAAGCCCCTTCGGTTGCGTGCCGCTGGGTGCCGTCTCGCCCACGTGGGGCTTGTGGAGGAGCGATGGTCATGAGTCTCGACACAGTCACAGACCAGGTTGTCCCGATGAGCGCGGCGGGCGTTCTCCTCCTTCCGGGCGACTGCCTGGCGCGCTTGGGTGAGATGGAGCGGAACAGCATCCACCTCGTGGTGACTGATCCCCCTTACTTCCTTGACGGTCTCGACACCGAATGGAGAAAAGGGGGGGACAGGAGCCACCAGGGAGTGGTCGGCGGCCTCCCGCGCGGCATGAAGTTCGACCCTAGGCAAGGCCGCCGGCTACAAGAGTTCATGGGACAGTTCGGCGAAGCTGCCCTTCGGGTGATGAAGCCAGGTGCCTTCGGCGTGGTTTTCAGCCAGCCCAGGTTGTCACACCGCATGGCCGTCGGCCTGGAAGACGCCGGGTTGGAGGTGCGCGACCTGTACGCCTGGCACTATACCCGCAAGGCTCAGTTCAAGGCGTTCTCCATGGATCACTTTGTCCACCGGATGGACCGGAGTGCCCAGGAGAAACAACACTTGCTGGAGACTCTGGGGGGGAGAAAGACCCCGCAGTTGCGGCCCCAGTTTGAAGCCATGGTGCTGGTGCAAAAGCCGCGTGAGGGCACTCACATCACCAACTGGATGGAGCATCGCACCGGGTTGATCGACCCCGAGGCGCGACTGAACGGCGGCTCGCCCTCAACCGTGATGGGGGTCGAGAAGCCCCAGAGGGAGAGGTACAATGGGCATCTCACGGTGAAGCCCGTGCCGCTCATTGAGCACCTGATCCGCCTCTTTTCGTCGCCCGGTCAAGTGGTGCTCGACCCGTTCCTCGGGAGTGGCACCACGGCCGTGGCCTGCCGGAACACTGGCCGACGTTGCATCGGCATCGAGATCCGCCTAGACTATCTGGAGATCGCGAGACAGAGACTCGAAGAGAGGAGCAAGGAATGAGCATCCGTTCGAAACAGTTTGCCTTTGTTGGCGAATTCCTTCTGGAAGAGGCCGTGCTTGACGTGCTGTGGGAGGCAAAGGGCACCGGGGAATGTCTCGGGCCAGCCGAAATCAGCAGGCGGGCCGGCATCTTCCGTGAGTCGGGCCACGCCAAGAAGGTCGGGAACGACGACATCGTCTGGGGGATTCTGGGGAAGCTGGTGAAGCAAGGGCGAGTGCACAAGTGTCGCCAGGACTCCCGCAGGTCGACAAAGGAGGATGGGTGGGAGCTCACCGACGACGAGTTCAGCAGACGGCACGATAACTTGGTAGAAAGCTTGCTTGACTGAGTGTCGCAGTGAACGCGGTGGAGCAGTCGCGGTCGGACATCAGGTGCAGGAAAGCGGGGCGGGGACTCCCAGGCAGCCTGTCCGGTGGAGGCGTTGTCGCTTCCGGAGGATGGCGGAGGCGAATGTTCCGGGGAGCCCATGAACGGTGATGAGGCGACAGGGTGCCGCCGTTGTCTCCTGTCCCGGTTGGGTCGGGGGATCGCCTACCTCGGCGGACGTCATTGAGGCTGGGCGTATCTGTCGATGGGGAAGTGGGAGTCCCGGGGTCCGGGTGATGTCACGCCCCCGGGTGTCGTGCGTCCCGATCCGACCAGATGCCCCCATGAGGGGCAGGCATTCGAGGCCCGACACGAGAGCGTTCGCAGGCTGCCCTTCTCCCCGTTGTTCTTGGGGATGTGAGACCCCGCCTCTACGCGGACGGACGCAACAGACAGTGTCGCCCGTGCCAGCCAAGGCGGCGGGCGATGGTGCACCTCATGCGGTTGCCGCCGTTGGCGAGACGTGTCGGTCGCGGATCACATCCCCGGGTTGGTGCCCATGGCGGAACTGGAGCCACGTTGCCCAAGACCGGGGTTCGGAAGGACACCAGCGTTGCCTAAGCGGGGCAGATCTCCGGAGTCCTTGAACCTCGTCAATCGCGCCAACGGGCCGATGGCAACGATGCCCCGCCACCTTTCCTTGCGGATCTGGTTTCCACGCTTCTCGGTCGGGCATCAACCGGGAGGGCACCGAGCTTCCGGGTAGTCCCCCGACAGCAGCTGGCGGGCAATCTCGATCCGAACGGTCTCGCGGCCCCGCCGCCCGCAATAAAGTCGAGTCGGTCAAGGGAGGGTGCAACGTCAGCCAAGTCAATCCGGCATCGGGGGCAGCGCAAGAGTGCTCAGTCTCGAGGTCGGCATCGGTAGCGCACGCATCTCGACCGAGTGCCGGTCGTTGTGCCGGCGGGCAGGGATAGCCACCGATGCTGGTGGCTGAGGCCGCGGGTGTGCTGGCCGCTTCGGAACACAGTGCTAGCGGAGCGATGCACCGTGGCAAAGCCCACAGGCGGGCGTTTCGGTTCCCGGCAAAGACGGGGTTGCACACCGCAGGGTCCGGTGCGATACAGGCACCCGGGATGACTGGGGGGTAATCCTTGGAGGCCGGGCCAGACTGTCGGCCCACCGGCCAAGATAGATCCTCGGCCCGACCCCTCCGCAGGCTCCGGCAGGATGTCATTCCGGTGTTGCCATCCGCCCTGTGGGCGATGAGCACCCTGTGCGCGCTTCGCGGGGTTTGCGGCGCGAGCGGGTCAGCCCCGCCTCCGAGGAGTCCCTCCGAGCATGCCTGCCGGGGAGTGCGTTTCGGCAAGAAGGGCAGTGTCGCAAAAAGTCACAACAGGGGGATAGCGAGTCAACTGATTAAGAACACCGAATAATACTGATTAACGACACCATGCTTGCCCCAAGGGGAGAGCAATGGCCACGATCACCAAAGGGGGGAAAACACAGGTTCGCGCAGGTGTGGCGGAAGGACTACCCCGTCTTGACGGCTCGCGCGCTTGAGGTGCTCCGTCCCATCCGGGGCCGGCGAGGAGCGGGTGTTCGGTGCCTAGGTCCGCGCGGATTCGTTCAACAGGGGGGGCTCCTCTCCTTCCTCGCAGGGCGAGCATCACGGGTCTTCGCTTCCACGACCTCCGTCACGGGGCCTGTAGCAGGCTGATCGAGAGGGGTCTCAGCCCCCTTGAGGTCGCAAGCATCGGTGGGTATCGCACCATGCAGATGCTGAAGAGGTGCTCCCACTTCAGCGTCGAGCACTTGCTCGGGAAGATTGAGAGGGGTTCCTGGCCCGTCCTCTGGTCGCCTTCATGGACCCGACCAAGGTCTCTTAGGTCGCCCTGCCCGGCAAGACCGATGACTCACAGGCTCATCCGCGTGGGCGCCTCGACACCCGTGACAAGCATCCCCTCATCGCCGAACCTCAAGCAGTGACATCGCTGGCGGCAACCATCTGCGACACCAAGGCCATGCTGGCAAGATCACCCTGATACACGCAATGGCGGCCAACGACCCCGAGGTCGCCGCACGCCCTCTCGGGAGGACGCTGGTGTGCGCGCAACCGAGCCGCTGCGGTGCACCGCGCTGATGCGTGGCCTGAGAACACCACCGAGGCCACCGTCCTGCCGTGGGAGCTGGGGCACCCGGCTTGTTGACCACTAGGGCAAGCTGGGTCATGCGCCGGAGACATCAGCGTTGAAGGCCACCTTGGTCGCCGCAATCCAGACGCAAGCCAGTGTGGCAGGAGGACCAAACTGATGCGGCAGCCCGCGTCGGACTTCGCCCGGCAATCCCGGTGAAGTCAGGCCGGGTCGCCAGACTCCTCCCGGTTTGTCGTCACCAACCTGTCATTGCCCGTCTCTTGACGCCTCTTGCCACCCGCGACATCACAGCGCAGGCGGTTCCTCACAGCGAAGTTCCCGTTGGTCCCGTTCGAGAAGGCGACCACCCGCGTCGCGGTTTGCCGCCCGGTCCCGTGCCAGCGAAGTCACTGTCGCCCGTCCCATCTTCCGGCCCGGAGCACCAGAGCCGCCCCCCACATGTCCTTCGCCGGGAGGATGAGCCGGTGTGCCCCACGAGAGACGCACCCGGCTTTTCCGGGGTGTCGGCCGCGAGGCGGTGTTGCTGCATCTGGTGAGCAACGAACGGGGCCCACCCGGAGAGGTTCGCCCGTCAGGTTGGGGGTGGCGAGAACCACTCGCCGACTACGGGTGCCTCATCGACTTTGACGACATCCTGCTCCGCCCCCCTTTTCGTTGACTGGCGATGACCCGCATGGACACCGGGGGGCAACGCCCCCCCGCCCGGCTGGTGGAGGAGTGCCTGAGTGCTGACAGATGAGCAGGAAGATCGTTCTCTCGGGACCCACGACACCCCAAGGAAGACGATCTCGACTGCATAGCCGGGCGCACCGCCTGGCTCGGCGGCGACGCGCCGTGCATGGGTGCCAGCGTTCTCGGCGACCCGCCGGGTCCGGTCGACATCCCCAAGGGCGTGGCCGCCGGGGGGTCGGTGCGACGACCAAGGAGGTCGCCACCTTGGGTGACGAGAACCACGCGTTCAGGGCGATGGGCGGTGCGGCACGCGGATCATCGCCGACCTGCACCGCGAGGGCGCGTTGATGGGGTGATCGTCATCGGCGACTCTGGGCACAGGCCTCGCCCTCGACTGCGCGCAGGCGGTGTCGCCCTCGGAATCCCGAGGCGCGCATCAACTGGCGCATTCTCCCCTCTGATCCCGCCGCACCCGCTGACCCCCACGCGGGCGGACGGAGCGTGCGCCCGCGATGGCGCCGGACCGTCTGTTGCGTGAGTGGGCAACCATGCGGACTTTACCGCCTTGTTCGGTTTTACTGGCGCTCCGGCCCGTCCGGCTGCTTGATCTCCTCCCATTCAACCTTCTGGGTGTCGGCGTTCCGACGCCTTGCCTTGAATGTCGAGTCGGGGAACAGTTCCCGTTTCAGCTGAAGGACAAAGGGATGGCGAAGCTTCGGGTCACGGGCCACCAACTCCATGAGCAAGACGATGTCCCCGGATTGCCAGTCTGATGGCATGATTCTTCCTGCTCCCGTGATGATCTTCGTCTCAACTTGCGGGGACACCCTTGCCCAGGCAGCGTAGGCGATCACCTCCTGCTGTTCGTCGTGGAGGAGCCTGAACTGCCTCGCGGCCACCGGCACCAGCACGAGGTCGTAGCAGTCCCTCACGGGTTTGGCGGCGTGCGAGTGCGTGTTGGCCATCAGCTGGATGATCACCCCCACCTGTTCGTGCACGTGCTTCATCGGGTCGTGTTCGTCAGCCATCGGGATCTCCCTCGGGTCCGTCTCGTGGGGAGTGTACACCATTCACCCCAAGGACGAACAGGTCGCTGACGGCTCTGATGTGGGCCTCGTCAAGCTGCCCGGCCAGCGCGTGAAGCCGCGCCATCGCGAGCAGGTACCGGAACTTCTCCGTCCGCAGGGCGATTTCG
>CAZZIL010000095.1:0-1537 GCA_964654265.1 uncultured Gammaproteobacteria bacterium
GGCGGACGGCTGTTCGCCCCGCTCATCGACGCCCTGCGCCGGGGCGGGCGCTACTCCTCGCCGGGCAGCGTGGGCGGGCCGATCGCCGAGCTCGACCTCCGCCGTCTGGTCTACAAGGACCTGCGGCTGACCGGGGCGACCGTCGTCCCGTCCGGGATGTTCGCGCGGATTGTCCGTTTCATCGAGGAGGGAAAGATCCGTCCCGCGCTCGCCAAGGCGTTCCCCTTGGCGCAGCTGCGCGAGGCGCAGGAGTTCTTCATCGCGAAGAGATTCGTCGGCAACCTTGCTGTCACGATGTAGGGAACGCCGGGAACGGAGCGCCGCGTCCCGGCCAGAGGCGGAGGGCGCGGTCCCGTCCCGCCCGCCGCGCGGCCGGGCGCGCGCCCTCACCGGCGGGTCCTTGGGCGCGATGGCGCTGGCGCTGCTGGCGCTCGACGGTTGCGGTCCGCCCTCGGCGAAGACCCCGGCCGTGGCCCCGGCGGCGACGCCGTTGCGGATCGGCTCGTCCCTCCACCCGGTCGGGTGGGACGACGTGCCGCAGTGGGAATCGCTCGACCCGCGGCCCGGCCTTGACGCGTTCCGCAAGGGTTGCAAGGTGATCGGCACGCGCCCGGAGTGGCGACAGGCATGCGACAGCGCCCGCGGGGCGGACGTCAACGACCCGGCCGCGGTGCGGCGGATGTTCGAGCGCGACCTCGCCCCCTTCAAGGCCCGGGTCGGCGACAAGGACACCGGCAGGCTGACCGGCTACTTCGAGCCCCTGTTGCGCGGCAGCCGCACCCCGGACAGCCATTACCGCCACCCGATCTACGCGCCGCCCGGCGACCTGCTCGACCGGGACGACCCGAGGGCCCGCCAGCGGATCACGGACCCCGGGGAGCGCGGCCGGCTGGAGAACGGGAAGGTCGTCCCCTACTGGACCAGGGCCGAGATCGACCGCGACGCCAAGCGGATGGGAAGGCACGCCTTCCTCTGGGTCGACAGCCTGGGCGACCTGTTCTTCCTGCACATCCAAGGGTCCGGACGGGTGATGCTCAAGGACGGCTCCGTCGTCCGCGTCGGCTTCGCCGACCACAACGGGCACCCGTACGTATCGCTCGCCAACCACCTCATCCGGAGCGGGCACATCACCCGGGCGAACGCCTCCATGGAGGGGATCAAGGCGTTCATCGCGCTCAACGAGGGCCGCGCCCACGAGTTCCTGGCGGCCAACCCCCGGTACATCTTCTTCCGTGAGCTGCCGCCGAGCAGCGACGGACCCATCGGCGCGCTCGGCGTGCCGCTGACCGCGCACCACTCGATCGCCGTCGACTCGCGCCACGTCCCGTTGGGGGCGCCCGCCGTCATCCGGACCGAGGGCGCCCGCGAGACACACACGTTCACCCGGCTGGTCGTCGCCCAGGACGTCGGCGGCGCGATCAAGGGGGAGATCCGCGCGGACTACTTCTGGGGGTTCGGCGACCAGGCGGGAAGACTCGCCGAGTCGACCAACCAGCCGTTCTCCATGTGGGTGCTCCTGCCGAAATCCCGGTGACGC
>CAZZIL010000096.1:0-4992 GCA_964654265.1 uncultured Gammaproteobacteria bacterium
CCCTGGCCGCGGCCCGGGAGAACCGGGTGCATCGGGTCGCCCACCAAGGCGGCACCTACGCGCTGCGCCTGCACCGGGAGGGATACCGCACCGATGCCGAGCTGCTCTCCGAGCTGCGGTGGGTGGAGGAGGCCGCGCGACAGGGAATGCCCGTCCCGCGCCCGGTGGCGTCGGCCTCCGGGGATCTTTTGCGCACCGTGGACGGCGTCCAAGCCGACGTGCTGACTTGGCTGCCGGGCCGCGGCCTTGGCGCGGTACTGGCCGAGACGCCCGGCAACGGGCGTGCCCGGCTCTTCCGGGACATCGGCCGCGAGATGGCGCGGCTGCACCAAGTGAGCGACGAGTGGGACCCGCCCGGGGGGTTCACCCGCCAGGCCTGGGACCGGAAGGGGCTGCTCGGCGAGCGGCCCGCGTGGAACCGGTTCTGGGAGAACCCGTCGCTGACCCCGGGACAGCGACGGCTGCTGTCGGACGCCCGGCGCGCGGCCGACGCGGAACTGGCCGCGATCGAGGACTCGCTCGACTACGGCCTGATCCACGCCGACATCATCCGGGAGAACACCCTGGTCGACGGTGCCCGCGTCCGCCTCATCGACTTCGATGACGGCGGCCCGGGATTCCGGCTGTTCGAGGTGGCGACCCTGCTGTTCGCGTTCCGGGACGACCCGGACCACGCGACGCTACGCTACGCGACGCTTGACGGCTACCGCTCGGTCCGACCGCTGGACGACGGGCCGCTGGACCTGTTCATCCTGCTGCGCGCCCTCACCTACGTCGGCTGGACGATGACCCGAATGGATATCGACGGGGTCGCGGAACGCAATGGGCGCGCCATCCGCGCCGCCACCCGGCTCGCGGAGGAGCGCCTGGGGACCGGCGGATGAGCAGGAAGACCATCCTCTCGGTCGGGACCCACGACACCAAGGGCGATGAGCTCGGTTTCATCGCCGGGCGCATCGCCCGGCTCGGCGGCGACACGCTGCGCATGGACGTCAGCGTGCTCGGCGACCCGCAGGGCCCGGTCGACATCCCCAAGCGCGAGGTCGCCGCGGCGGCCGGCACGACGATCGGGGAAATCGCCGCCCTGGGCGACGAGAACCGCGCGCTCCAGGCGATGGCGCGCGGCGCCGCGCGCATCGCCGCCGACCTCCACCGCGAGGGGCGAATCGACGGGATGATCGCCATCGGCGGCTCGATGGGGACCGACCTCGCGCTCGACTGCGCGCAGGCGCTGCCGCTCGGGGTGCCCAAGTGCGTCGTCTCCACCGTCGCGTTCTCCCCGCTGATCCCGCCGCACCGGCTCGCGCCCGACATCCAGATGTTCCTCTGGGCCGGCGGACTCCACGGCATGAACCCGATCTGCCGGTCGACGCTCTCCCAGGCGGCGGGCGCCGTGCTCGGGGCCGCGCAGGCCGCGGACCCGCCCGGCGGGGACCGCCCGCTCGTCGGCATGACGTCGCTCGGGTCGTCCTGCCTCGGCTACATGAGGCCCCTCAAGCCCGCGCTCGAGGCGCGCGGGTTCGACGTCGCCGTCTTCCACTCGACCGGCATGGGCGGGATGGCGTTCGAGCGCCTGGCGCAAGAAAACGCGTTCGCCTGCGTGATGGACTTCTGCATGCAGGAGTTTGTGAACATGCTCGCCGGCTCGCTGGTGTCGAGCGGCGCGGACCGCGTGACACGCGCCGGCGAGGCCGGCATCCCGCAGCTGGTGGCGCCGGGCGCGATGGACCTGCTCGACCTGGCTGGCTGGCAGGAGATCCCGGAACGCCTCGCCGGGCGGGCGTTCCACGAGCACAACCGGCTGATCAAGAGCGCGGTGTTCGGCCCGGACGAGCGCCGGGAGTGGGTCCGGCGCCTGGCGGACCGCCTGGCGGCGGCCAGGGGACCGACGCACTTCCTGCTGCCACTGCGCGGCGTCCAGGAGTGGGACCGCGAGGGGCAGGGACTGCGAGACCCCGAGGGGATCGCCGCGCTCGTCGACGAGGCCCGGCGCGCCATGAAGGGGCGCGTCGAGATGACGGAGGTCGATGCGCACATCAACGACCCCGCGTTCAGCCAGGCGGCGCTCGCGCTGTTCGACCAGTGGAGGGAAAAGGGCGTCGTCCGGGCCGAAAAGGCCGCCCGGCGACACCCGCCCGGCAACGACCCGCAAAAGGAGGAGCACGCCCCATGAAGCACGTGATCGGATTTGTCGCGCCCGTCCCCGAGGACCGGCGCGAGGACTACTTCAGGCACGCCCGTGTCGCCGCCGAGGTGTTCCGGGAGAACGGGGTGTTGCAGTACGCCGAAAGCTGGGCGGCCGACCTCCCCGAGGGGGAGGTGACGTCCTTCCCGCTGGCGGTGCGGCGACAGGCGGGCGAGGGCGTCGTGTTCGTCTACGCCGTCTGGCCCTCGAAGGAGGCGGCCGACAGGGCGATGGAGAAGATCATGGGGGATCCGCGCATGCAGTTCGGGGACGACATCCCGTTCGACGGGAAGCGCGCGTTCTGGGGAGGCTTCGAGATGGTCGTCGAGGGCTGACGCCCCGCCGGGACGGCCCCGGCAGGCGTTCCCGGCGCCCGCCCCCGGCGGGTCGCGACACGCCCCGATTTCCCCAAGCGGGTAGAATAGGTGGCCACGCAGACCTTTCCGGCGAGAGGACCCCCCTTGACGGGCCCCGACCAGCAAGACACCCCCGCAACCGACCCCCATCCGCACGCGAGCGGCGCGTTGCGGTGCCTGATCATCGTCGCGTCCAGCCACCAGCTGAAGGTCGATGTCGACTGGCTCTTCCACGAGTACGGGACGCGCGAGCTGAGCCCGGAGGAGGTGGTCCTTGTCGCGAAAAAGATCGGGCTGCGGGCGAAGATGGCCTCCCTCAACCTGAGGCGGGCGGAGCGCATCCCGTTCCCCTGCGTGCTGGTCTCGAAGGCCGGCGACTACTCCCTCCTGGGGGCCGTCCGGCAGAACGAGGAGGGGGCGACCGAGCTGCTGGTGATCACGCCCGGGGCCGACCCACCCAAGGAGGTGCTGGTGCCCGACCAGGTCAGGTCCCGGTTCGGCGACAGGATCATCTACCTGGCGCCGGCGGACCCGGGCTCCTCCGTCTACGGGAAGTTCGGCCTGGGCTGGTTCCTGCCGTCGTTCCTGGAGCACCGCGCGCAGTTTCTCGAGGTGTTCGCGGGGTCGTTGCTGATCACGCTGCTTGGTCTGGCGCTTCCGCTGTTCTTCCAGATCGTGGTCGACAAGGTGCTGGCGCACCGCGCCCTAGGGACGCTGAACGTCCTGGCCTTTGGGGTGCTGGCAGTCTTCGTCGTCAGCTTCGCGCTTGACGTGCTGCGCACGTACCTGCTGGTGCACACCGCGAGCCGGATAGACGTGAAGCTGGGCTCGCACCTTTGGGGGCACCTGCTCAGGATCCCGATGACCTTCTTCGAGGTGCGCCCGGTCGGGACCATCACGGCGCGCATCACCGAGCTCGACACGATCCGCGGCTTCTTCACGGGCGCCATGTCGTCGACGGTCCTCGACGCCCTCTTCGCCACGGTGATCCTCGCCGTGATGGCGTACTACAGCCCGTTCCTGACCGGGATCGTCGGGATATCCCTGGCCGTCTACGCGGTGCTGACGATCATCGTCACCCCGATCCTGCGGCGGCAGATCCGGAGGCAGTTCGAGCGCGGCGCCGTCAACCAGGCGTTCCTGGTCGAGATGCTGAGCAACATGTCGACAATCAAGGCCCACGCGACGGAATCCCACATGCTGGACCGGTGGGGGAGGCAGCTGGCGTCGCACGTCACCGCGTCCTTCCGCGCCTCGCTCACGGGGACGTCGACCTCGAAGCTCGTGATCCTGATCAGCAGCATCACGACCGTGGCGATCGTGTGGAACGGCGCGCACGCCGTGATGGCCGGCCTGATGACCATCGGGGAGCTGATCGCGTTCAACATGTTCGCGGCGCGCGTCGCGGCCCCGGTGATACGGCTGGCCCAGCTCTGGCAGGACTACCAGCAGGTGAACGTGGCGATCGAGCGGCTGACGGACATACTCGCGACACCCGTGGAGGACCCGTCGACCTTGGCATCGGACCTCCCGAGGATCCGGGGGGAGATCGTGTTCAAGGGCGTCTCGTTCCACTACCCCACGCGGAAGGCCCCCGCCCTGCAGGACATCAACCTGCGGATCGAGGCCGGGCAGCGCGTCGGGATCGTCGGCGAGTCCGGTTCGGGGAAGAGCACCCTGGCGAAGCTGATGCTCAAGTTCCACAACCCGGACAGCGGGAGGATCTTCGTGGACGGGTTCGATCTCTCGACGACGCAGCCCAACTGGATCCGGCGCCAGTCGGGGATCGTCCTGCAGGACACCCGGTTGCTCAACCTCGACATCTGGCAGAACATCGCGCTCTCCCAGCCCGACATCCCGAAGGAGCGGATCATCGAGTCCGCGAGGATGGCGGGGGCCCACGACTTCATCTCGGATCTCGAGAAGGGTTACGACACCCTGATCGAGGAGGGCGGTCAGAACCTCTCGGGCGGGCAACGCCAGCGCATCGCGATCGCCCGGTCGCTCGCCCGCGACGCGCGGATCCTGATCCTCGACGAGGCCACGAGCGCGCTCGACTACGAGAGCGAGCGGATCATCCAGCGCAACATGCGGCAGATCGCCGAGGGAAGGACCGTGGTTATCATCTCGCACCGCCTGTCGGTCGTGAGGGACTGCGACCTGGTCATCGCGATGAGGGCGGGGCGGATCGTCGAGGCGGGGTCCCACGATGAGCTCCTGGGGATCCCGGACGGATTGTACGCCCGCATGTTCAGGCTCCAGGACCCGAACTATCGCGAGTAGGGACGTGCTTGGGAAGGCAAAGACGGCGATCGCCACGGCCGTGGAGGACTGGAGCCTGCGGGGCCGCAAGGGGAAGGCCAAGTACTCCCGCCTGGAGGCGTCGTTCCTGCCGGCGGCCATGGCGCTGCAGGAGAGTCCGCCCTCCCCGACGGCCCGCCTGATGCTCTG
>CAZZIL010000097.1:0-5022 GCA_964654265.1 uncultured Gammaproteobacteria bacterium
GCGCCGCCCCTGCTACAATCGGCGGACCATCCCACCACTCGGAGGTTTGCCATGTTCAAGCCGGATCGGGCGGAGCAGTTCGCCGACCGTCTCAGGGAGATTCTCGAGAACTCCCCCGCAAAGGACATCGAGAAGAACTGCCGGGCGTTCGCGAACGCCATGCTGGGGAAGATGAACGTGGTGACGCGCGAGGAGTTCGAGGAGCAGTCGCGGATCCTCGGCGAGGCGATCACCAAGCTGAACGCGATCGAGGAGCGGCTCCGGGAACTGGCGCCCGGGGCCGGGGAGTCGCAACCCCCCAGGAAAAGGGGGCGGACAAGGAAGGCCGAGGCCGATGCGCCCCCGGAAGACGGGCAGCCTTCCGGGGACTGAGCGGCCCGGTCAGTCCCTCTCCATCCAGACGAACGCCTTGGCGGGGTACGAATCCTTCGCGGACGAGGCGACATCGACCAGCGCCGCGATGCCGAGCGTGGCGATGCCGGGGAAGAAGCCCCGCGCGGTGTTCCGGATGTTGCTTGACGGGGGATGGCTCGGCTCCAGCGCGACCTCCGCGTCCCCGTAGCCGGGCCTGGCGCACGTCACGCGCAGGACGGCGTCGCTGTCCTTGCGCACCAAGACGCTGCCGGGCGTGACGACCGCATCCACCAGGCCGCTGCCGTCCTGGACCACCCGGCAATAGGCGCCCGACACGTTGCTGTCGACCCGGACCTCCTGGTAGAAGCCCTCCTCCAAGGTCGCGCATCCCGCCGCCAGCGGCAGAAGCAGAAACCCGATGGCCAGTCCTGTGTGTTTGCCCATGTCCGTGCCCGTCAATGTGAGGTTTGCGCGATTATAGCAATCCCCGGGTTGCGGGCAAGCCCGGGGGGATCACCCGTCCCCGGACAGGCTGGGGGCGGCGACCATGCCGAGCGCCTGCGCGAGCGGGAGCGGGGTGTCGTCAGGAAGGCTTGCCAACAGCTCGGCGATCGCCTCCCGGTTTCCCAGGTGGTGGTGTGCGACAACCGTCATCAGCAGCAGGTCGATCGAGAACGGGGTGAACCCGGCGCCCGGATCCCAGGCCGCCCCGAACGCGTCGACGATGCCTTGGTGGTCGTCCTCCACGACGCTTTTCCAGAAGGCGAGGCGGGCGGCCTCGGTCTCCGGCGCCCGCCCGGGGCAGTCGCCGACCAGCCGCTCCCAAGTGTCCGAAAGCCTGTCGGACGGCACCGCCGCCAGCAGGAGCACGGCCAGGTCCCCCAGCCGGGCCGCGTACTCTACCCACCACGCGGCATCGCCCGAGCACCCCGACCGGGCGCCAAGGACGAACTCCAGGGAACGCCGGTGCTGCTCGTTGAAATGGCGGGAATCCCACTTGCCCTCCATGATGTGCTCGTGCAGCCTTGCGGCGTAGACCACCTCGCCGAGGCGGCCGTCCAGCACACTGGGTTCCCGGCCGGACACCGACACCGGGGGGGGCTCCCTCCCCTCCAGGCGCATCAGGACATAGGCCCGCTCGGACCACAGCAGGTTCCTCTGCCGTGCGTCCCGCGCCTCCATCCGGTCCCGTTGCGCCTGGTACTCCAGGTAGGGAAAGTAGTCCGAGTTCACCGGGACGCCGACGCTGTCGAAGTACGGCCGCATCGTCGCGTCACCCGCAAACCGGGTCGAGAGCGCCCGGGCCACGCTGCCGTAACCGTAGCGCGAGAAATGCTCCAGTGTCCCGGGGTCGGCCAGCGCCTCGGCGGAGATCCCCGGGAAGTCGGCGCCCTTGCGCACCGCGACGAAGAACAGGTCGTTGTTCGCCTTGAACAGCCGGTACTCGCCGAAGGCCTCGCCGAACGCCTTCATCACCGACGCCAGCGTCGATTCGGCGATCTCGTAGTTCTGCAGCCACTGGACGAACATCCCGTCGGGCTCGAGCTTGCGCTCGACGAGCGCGTAGAACTCCCGGGTGAAGAGGCCGGCGACGCCGCTCACCCACGGGTTGGACGGCTCCGAGATGATGAGGTCGTACGACACCCCCGGGCGCGACGCGAAGAACGTCTTGGCGTCGTCGAAGCGCATCACGCTGCGCGGGTCCGAGTACGCCAGGGCGTTCTTCGCGTTGAGCTGCCGGGCGGCCTCCCAGACGGCCGGCTCGATCTCGATGTTGTCGAGGCGCTCCAGCCGGGGGGACCGCAGCAGCCCGGCGGTGGTCATCCCGGTGCCGAACCCGATGTTCGCGGCGGTGCGAATGTCCGGCTTGTGGAGCAGCGGAATCAGCGCCGCCAGCGCCATCGTGAACTCGTCCGTCGTGCTTAGCGTGTCCGAGAGGTGGACCGACCCGTCGGACTTCCCGTTGACCAGTACCGCCCGGGTCGGCCCCAGGTTCTCGACCGCGTGGACGGTCGTCGTCTTGCCGTGCCTGGTCTCGAGCACCGACGAGGACCCCTGGGGAAGCAGCCGGAACGGCGCGGACGCGAAGATCGGCCGGTCGAACGGCGGATATGCCGCGAACAGGAAGGGCGCAAGCGTCCCGGCGAGCGCGGCCCAGCGCCGCAGGCGCGACGGCCGCACCGCGAAGAACAGGACCGCCGCCCCGAGGAAAAGGTCCATCGCGGCCGCGAAGACGATCCCGTCCTTCAGCCCAACCGCCGGGATCAGGAAGTGGAAGGCGAGCGCCACGCCGGCGATGGTCCCGAGCGTGTTGAGCGAGTAGACGCTCCCGATCGCGCCCTCGCCCGCGCGCCCGGCGATCAGGATCTTGGTCAGCAACGGGAGCGTCATCCCGGCGCACACCGTGGTCGGCAGCATCAGCGCGGCCGCGGCCACCAGGGACACCCAGACATAGTGCCAGTAGCGCGCGCCGGCCGGCTGCTCGACAATCCAGTCCGCGGCCGCGCGAAACAGCGGGAACGCCAGCTCGTACACCGGCAGCGACAGCAGCGCCAGCAGTCCCATCGCCACCTGGACGGCCCCGAACACCCGCAACGGGTCCGCGAAGCGGTCCAGCCGGTTGCGCATCCAGAAGCCCCCGAGCGCGATCCCGAGCAGGAAGGTCCCCAGCATCACCTCGAACGAGTGGGTCGACGACCCGATCAGCAACGACAGCATGCGGATCCAGATCACCTCGTACACCAGGGACGCGCACCCGGTGACAAACGCGCCGAACAGCACCGCGGTGCGCAGCCTCCCCACCCCGCCGGCACCGGCGGCGGGCGCAAGGCCCCCAAGCGGCGGGCGGCCCTGCGTCCCCGGCCACGCGTGGTGCGCCGCCCAGACGAGCAGCCCGGCGACCGCGCTCAACAGCGCGCCGACAAACAGCACCCCCTGCAGTCCCGCCAGCGGGATGATCACGAACCCGCTGACGACCGGGCCGGCCGCGGCGCCGACCGTGTTGAAGAAGTACAGCAGCGAGACCAGGCGCCCGGACATGTCGGACCACACGCGCACCAGCCCGGACGCCATCAGCGGGAACGTCGCGCCCAGCAGGGCCGACTGCGGGAGGATCAGCGCCGCCGCCAGCGAGAACTTGAAGACATCGACCGCAACCGGCAAGCCGATCGCCGGGATCGCGGTGTCGACCGCCCACCCGTGGAAGAACCCCCAGTACTCGTGGAACGCGAGCGCCCAAGCGGCAAGCACCGCCTCGATCACCGCGTACGCCAGCAGCGGGTGCGCGATTGCCCGCGAGTGGCGGCCGGCCGCCAGCGCGCCGGCCGCGAGCCCGAGAAGGAACACGCCCAGCACCAGCACCTGGGCATAGGCCGCGTGCCCAAGCAGCAGGCTCAGGTAGCGCACCCACACCGTCTGGTAGGCGAGCCCGGCGACCCCCGAGAGCGCGAACGCGATGTAGTAGACGGCGCGCGGGGGGAGCCTTGCCGCGCCCCCCGGGACCGGGGCCGCCATCAGCGCGGCCCGGCGCCCGGCGCCGGGCCGCCACACCCCTGCCGTCGCACCGCCCTACCGGTGACGGAACACCGCCGTGTCAGGGTGAAAGGCGTACCACGCGAACCAAAACCCCTGGATGAACGGGAACTCGCCGCCGTCCGGCCCGGTGACGCCGCCGGACCGGTTGGCATCGTCCCAGGAGACCGTGAGCGCGCGGCCGTTGACCGTGTCGGGGACCGGCGACCCCGACTTTGCCAGCTCGGTCGCCGGGTAGGCCTTCGGCGCGCCGTCGACGACAACCCCGATGACGGTCTCCTTGGGGTGGAACCCCCCGGCCGGGACGCGGTGCGCCACCGGGAAGAACACCTCCTCCGCGGCGGCATACCCGGCGTACGGGTCGCGCGAGTAGTCGCGGCGGTGGCCGGTGTCCTCGGACAGCGCCAGCGTGCCGGGATGGCGGGCGCGCCAGTCGGACCACGTGGTCATCCGCGACGGCACCACGTCGAGCGCGTCCCCCTTGTGCTCCCCGGTGACCGCCTGCGCCAGTATCTGCGACCACAGGGACTCGGTCTCGCGGTCGTAGAGGAGGACGTCGCTGTTGTACAGCAGCCCGGAGACGCCGAAGCCGAGCCGGCGCCCCGACACCTCGGCGGAGAACACCACGCCGGTCCCGCACAGCGGGCAGAACGTCACCACGACCGGGCGCCCGCCCACCGTGTCGTTGATAATCTCGTGCCAGTTGAGAATCCGGATCGGGTAGGCGCGCGCCTCCCCGCCGAGCGCGACGCCGATGACGCGGTCGTCCGGCGAGAGTGCCGCCTCCCCGGCCGGCACGAACACCGGGTTGTCGATCGCCGGGATGCCGTCGCGCGGCGGGCCGCCGCGCATGATCTCCGCCGGGTTGACCAGCGCCCCCGAGAGGTCGAAGCCGTTCTTCGCCTGCGCAACGGACAACGGCCCGGCAACCGCCCAGAGGACGGCCGACAGGGCGACCAGCGACACCAAGGCGCCGGGACGGTCCGGCCCGCGGGGCGGGGTGCGAAAGGGTGTGCGATCCATCCGGGGAACACGCGTGGGATATACTCCCATTATAGGTTCCGCGAGCGCCACAAGGGAATGCCGACAGACTGGATGCCCCCCAAGTCAAGCCTTCTGATCCCCTACCTGACCGTC
>CAZZIL010000098.1:0-6828 GCA_964654265.1 uncultured Gammaproteobacteria bacterium
GGCAGCTGGTCTTGGCGACCGGCATGTCCGGCGTGCCCAACATCCCGAAGCTCCCCGGCGTGAAGGGCTTCAAGGGCGACGTGCTCCACTCCAGCGAGTTCCCGGGCGGAGCGGACTGGGCCGGGAAGAAGTGCGTCGTCCTCGGCTCGAACAACTCGGCCCACGACATCGCGGCCGACCTGTGGGAGCACGGCGCGGACGTGACCATGGTGCAGCGGTCGTCGACGCACGTCGCGCGTTCGGAGACCCTGATGGACCTCGCGCTTGGCGGGCTCTACTCCGAGGAGGCGGTGAAGGGCGGGATCACGACAAAGAAGGCGGACCTGATCTTCGCCTCCGTGCCGTACAAGATCATGCACGGGTTCCACGTTCCGGTCTACGAGGAGATGGCAAAGCGGGACGCCGAGATGTACCGGGGGCTGGAGAAGGCCGGCTTCCTGCTCGACTTCGGGGACGACGGCTCCGGGCTGTTCATGAAGTACCTGCGCCGCGGCTCCGGCTACTACATTGACGTCGGGGCCTCCCAGCTCATCATCGACGGCAAGGTCGGGATCAGGAGCGGGGTCGGGATCGCCAAGATCAAGAAGAAGGCGGTCGTCCTGACCGATGGCACGGAGTTGCCGGCCGATCTGGTCGTCCTCGCGACCGGTTACGGCTCGATGAACGGCTGGGCCGCCCAGCTGATCTCCAAGGAGGTCGCCGACAAGGTCGGGAAGTGCTGGGGACTCGGGTCGGGGACCAAGAAGGATCCCGGGCCCTGGGAGGGGGAGCTGCGCAACATGTGGAAGCCGACCCGGCAGCCGGCGCTGTGGTTCCACGGCGGCAACCTGCACCAGTCGCGCCACTACTCGCAGTACCTCGCGTTGCAGATCAAGGCGAGAAAGGAGGGGATCAAGACCCCGGTCTACGGTCTGCCGAAAGTGCACCACCTGGGCTGACGCCGGCCCGCGCGATGGACCCGCGCATCAGCATGGTCACGCTCGGCGTGCGCGACCTTGCGCGGTCGGTCCGGTTCTACGAAGAGGGGCTCGGCTTCCCGAGGATGGAGACGCCGCCGTCGATCGCGATCTTCACGCTGGGCGGGACCTGGCTGGGCCTGTACGGCCGGGACGCCTTGGCCGAGGACGCGGCCGTCCCGGCGGAGGGGACCGGGTTCGACGGGTTCGCGCTCGCCCACAACGTCGAATCCGAGGCCGAGGTCGACCGGGTTGTCGAGCAGGCCCTTGCCGCCGGGGCGACGCTCACGAAACGGCCGCAGAAGGTCTTCTGGGGCGGTTACAGCGGGTACTTCAAGGACCCGGACGGGCACCTGTGGGAGGTCGCCCACAATCCGTTCTGCTGGGTCGGCCCGCCGCCCAGGGGGAAGTAGCGGCGCGCCGCCGCATCGGCCCGGCGGGGGCGCCCAGTCGCCGGGACCCTTGCCCGGCAGCTCGCCCAGGCGCCCGGGGGTGGTGCGCCATCTCTTCTCGTGTCCGTCGCGGTCCTCGGCGGTCTCGATTCGCCCTGGCCGGGAGATCTCCCGGTAGGCGCCGCCGGGGCGGGTGTCGCTCCCGGCCGGGGAGCGCATGCGGCATCGCCGGGTCCCGCCGGACCGGGTGTCGCCCTCGGCGTGTGTGGCCTCAAAGCCGCGCGGCGCCGCCCACTCCCCCGGCCGCGCCGGGCCCGGAACACCGCCTCCCGCGGCGCGGTGAGCGGCCGCACCAGCAGCCGCAGGCCCCGGAGTTTTCCGGCGGTCGCCGCCGCCTTGCGGTGCGCGGCGGCGGTCGCCGCCGGATCAGGAGAATGCCCGGCAGGCCTGGTCCAGCGCCTGGCAGGTCTCCTCGATCTCCCGGTCGCCGTGGGCGGTCGAGAAGAACCGCCGCACGCCCGGTAGCGCGAAGATCCCCCGCCTCATGCACTCGATGTCGAGCCGGCGCATGGCGGCGGAGTCCCCGGCGAGCATGTCGGCGTGGCTCTCGGGCGGGCGCGCCATGAACAGGATCTGCCACAGCGAGCCGACGTTGGCCGCGATCGCCGGGACTGAGTGCCGATCCAGCACCTTCTGGAACTCGGCGCACGCCTCGTCGGAGAACCGGTTGAGCCGGTCGTGAAGGCCCGGCTTCGCGATCTCGTCGAGCATGGCTAGGGTGGCGCTTGCCGAGAGCGGGTTGCCGTGCAGGGTCCCGTTCAGGAAGACGTAGTCCGGGGACCCTTTCCGGTTGGGATCGCACAGGTCCAGGACGTCGGCGCGCCCGGCGACGACGGAGAGGGGCCCGCCCGCCCCGACGACCTTGCCGTAGGTCGCGAGGTCCGCGGTCACGCCGAGGCGCTCCTGGCCGCCGCCGTGCGCGAGACGGAACCCGGTGACGACCTCGTCGATGATCAGCAGGATGCCGTCCTCGTCGCAGATCTTCCTGAGGTCGTGGAGGAACTCCGCGCGGGCCGCGATGATGCGCTGCACCGGCTCGACGATGATGGCGGCGATCCGCCCCTTGTGCTCGCGGACGATTCGCCGGACCGCGCCCGGGTCGTTGTAGGGCGCGACGCACATCGTCTGGCGCGTGCCGGCCGGCCGGCCGGCCGTGTCGTCCTGGCCGTGCGGCCCGCCGGGGTCGCCCGGCTTCGGGAACGTCGACGTGAGCGCGTAGTCGTGGTTGCCGTGGTAGGCGCCCTCGAACTTGAGCACCAGGTCCCGCCCGGTGAACGCGCGCGCAAGCCGCATGGCGTACGCGGTCGCCTCGGAGCCCGTGGTCGCGTAGGCGATCTTCCCGGCGCAGGGGATCTCCCGCGCCAGGCGCTCGGCCAGGCGGATCGCCGGCACGCTGAGCGTGCCGAACATGTGGGCGCCGACCCCCGCCTGCTCCCGCATGGCCGCGACGACCGCCGGGTGGGAGTGGCCGAGCAACAGCGCGCCCGCGCCGCCGACATAGTCGATGTGCTCCGCGCCGTTGGCGTCCGTCAGCCGGGCGCCCTGGCCGCCCGCGAACGCGACCCGGACCCCCTCGGGCAGCGCGTAGCTCCCCAGTCCCGCGCCGGGGATCGCCCGCTCGGCAATCCCGTGAAGGCGCTCGTTCTCGTCGATCAGTGTCGCTTCCATTCTCCTGTCCTCTCCGTGTGGTGTGCTGTCCCGGTCACTCGTACACCGCCGTCGGCCGGCCAAGCCAGCCGGGGTCGGGCTCGACGCCCAGGCCCGGCGCGTCGCCGAGCTCGATCCTTCCTTGGCGGTTGCGCGCCCCCTGGTCCGCGCCGGCGCAGTCGTCCGACAGGTGGAGGTGGCACAGCCAGGAGGGGAGCCGGTTCTCCGCCGGCGTCGACAGCGCGAGGTGCAGCGCGGCGGTGTCCGCGACGACGGTGCCGCCGGTGTCCTCGACGTGCATGCGCCAGCCGACCGTCAACCCGAGGTCCCTTGCCTGGCGGGCCTTGGTGAGTCCCCCCAGCCGGTTCGGCTTGACCTTGGCGCCCTCGCAGGCTCCGGCCCGCCACGCGTCCAGGTGGTCCTGGAAGGTGTGCAGGCACTCGTCGAGCACGATCGGCTGGCGGGTGTTGCGCCTCACGTGGGCGCACTGGTCGAGCGTCTCGCACGGCTGCTCGAACCAGCGCCCGGCGGGCGCGGCGCCCATCACCGCGATCGCGGACGAGGGCGTCCACGCCCGGTTCGCGTCGTAGGTGACGGACTCGCCCGGCAGCAGCGCAGCCTCGATCCCCTCGATGCGGGCGATGTCGAGTTCGGGGTCGTCACCGCCGACCTTGGCCGAGTGCGTGTGGCACCCGTGTCCCCGCGCGCGCCCGATCGACTCGGCCATCTCCTCGGGCGACCCGGTCGGGATTGAGCTGCTGAGGTCGACGGCGTCCCCGTGGGCGCCCCCAAGCAGCTGGTGGAGCGGCATCCCGGCGCGCTTTCCGAGGAGGTCCCAGAGGGCGATATCCAGCGGGGACTTCGCGTGCGGGTGGCCCGGCAACGCCGCGTCGAGCAGGCGGTTGAGCTTCCCGATGTCGCGCGGGTCGCGCCCGATGAGGGCCGGCGCGAGCAGCGCCAGCGCGGCGCGCGCCCCGGCGCCGAACGCCGGCAGGTAGGTGTTGCCCCACGGGCACGACTCTCCCCAGCCGCGGGCGCCGTCGTCCGTGTCGACGGCGACGAAGGTGGAGTCGAGCGCCTCGAACTTGAGGCGCCCTCCGGACAGCCGGTAGGGCTCCGCGAGCGGGAGACGCTTCTCCCAGGCGGTGACGCGGCGGATCCTCATGCGCCGGGCGGGCCGCCGAGGGCCTCCTCCAGCCAACCGTGCAGGACGACGATCGGGTGCTCGGAGTCGATCCCCTCGTCCGGGTTGACGACCAGCGGCCCCGGGGTGTAACCCTTGGAGCCGAGTCCGCGCTGGACGTTCCCCAGGATCTCGATGTCCTCGGCGAACGTCGTCTCGCGGTCGAGGTCGATCACCCTTTGCATCTCCCCGGTGACGGCGCCGTCGCGCGAGTACCAGCAGCGGTGGACCCGGGTCTCGCAGTGCGTCTGCGGGCGCCAGTGGTAGGTGTTCACGAGACGCGACGGGTAGACCTGCAGGCTGAACGACGGCCACAGGAAGAACGACTGGTAGTCGGAGCCGGAGGTGTCGTACCAGGCGCCTTCCCCGGACTGCGCCCGCGCGGTGTGGTGCAGGCACTTCGCCCCCGGGAACGATGCGCTCACGTTGTAGCTCCTGGGGTCGACCACCCCGGAGGCGAACGTGGGGTGCGCGACCTTGCAGTGGTAGCACTCGTTGTAGTTCTCGATCGCGAGCATCCAGTTGCAGTCCTCGCGGGCGCTGTGCTCGTGCGCGAGGACGAGGTCCTCCACGTCCGGGCAGGCGGCGCGGATCGCCCGCCCGACGCCCGGGTAGGTCTCGCCCATTGGCGGGGCGCCCGCGTCCAGGTTGACGAAGGCGAAGCCGCAGAAGGTCTCCAGGCGGACCTCGGCCAGGCGCACCGACGACTTGTCGAAGCCGGGGGCGCCCCGGGTCCCCGGCGCGCTCCTCAGCGGCCCGTCGAGGTCGTACGACCAGGAGTGGTAGGGACACACGATGAAGGGGCGACGCCCGCCCTCCTTGACGAGGCGGTGCCCGCGGTGCTGGCAGACGTTGTGGAAGCAGCGCAACGAGCGGTCCTTCTGGCGCACCATGACCAGGTCTTGGCCGGCGACCGTGAACGGGAGACAGTCGCCGGGCTCGGGGACCGCGCTCGGGTGGCAGGCCGGTTGCCACGTCCGGTGGAATACGCGGTCGCACGCGAGCGCGAACACGCCCGCGTCGGTGTAGTGGCGCGCGGCAAGCGCCCGGTGGCCGGAGCCGGCGGCGGTCCCCGCCTCAGCCATCGCCGCGACCTCCCGGGGGCGCGTGCCGGGCGCCGTTGCCGCGGCGCTCCCGGGCGTACATCCCGGCGCGCACCCGCTCGGCGTGGAACGCCTCGATGCGCACCTGCGCATCGGCCGGGGCGCGCGCGACCAGCAGGGCGGCGAGCGCCTCGAGCAGCCCGGTCGCGGCCGCGTGGCTCTGGAAGAACTGCGGCGACCGGGTCGGGCACACCAGCGTCCATTTCGCCAGCCGGGCCAGCGGGGAGTCCAGGCTGTCGGTGACCGCGGCGACCGTGGCGGCGCGACGCCGCGCGAACTCGGCGGCGCTGACGGTCTCCGTCCGGTAGGGGTGGAAGGTGATCGCGACCAGCAGGTCCTCCTTGCCGACCGCGGCGAGGTCGTCGACGGGCTGGGAGCCGTGACCGGGGACCAGGGAGAGGTGCCCCAGCGCCATCCGCGCCACGTACCAGAACTGGTGCGCCAGGCTGTGCGCGGCGCCGACGCCCAGCACATAGACGTGCCGCGCGGACAGGATCCCGTCGCAGATCCCCTCCAGCCTCCGGGCGTTTCGCCCGCGGAAGGCCTGCGAGACGTTGGCGGCGAGGGCCGCGGCCATCTCGCCGACGACGGCCCTGCCGCCCCTCTCCCCCATCTCCCTCAGCCGGCGGGTGCGCCCGCCGAACCCGCCCGGGTCGCCGCCGCCCGTCTCGCCCCGGATGGCCTCGCGCATGCCGGCGTAGCCGTCGAAGCCGAGGTGGCGGGCAAGGCGCACGAACGTGTTCGGGTGCAGGGACGCGCGCTGCGCCAGCTCGCGCACCGAGCAGGTCCCGGCCTCCGACGGGTGGCGGGCGACGTGGCGCGCCGCCGCCTGCAAGGCGGGCGGCATCCCCGGGTAAGACCCGGCCAGCGCCGTGATCACCCCGTCCGCCCCCACGGCTGCCCGACCCATCTGTACCAACACCCCAAGGTTCTGGTACAATTGTATCATCTTCGCGTCCGGGGAGGAAGCTGTGAGGGATCGGGCAAGGATTGTGATCATCGGCGGCGGCATCATGGGATGCTCGCTCGCCTACCATTTGGGGAAGGAGGGCGTCACCGACGTCGTGCTCGTCGAGAAGGGGGAGCTGACCTCGGGGTCGACCTGGCACGCGGCGGGGCAGATACCGCACCCGGTGTCGCACTACGGACTGGCGCGGATGTGCGGCCACGCCACGGACCTGTACGCGCGCCTCGAGGCGGAGACCGGGCAGAGCGTCACCTGGCACGGGTGCGGGTCGCTCCGGATCGCCTACGACGAGGAGGACCTCGACTCGCTGCGCAACGTGCGGTCGATCGGGTTGGGCGTCGGCAACCCGATGGAGATTGTCGGCCCGTCGCGGATCCGTGAGCTGCACCCGTTCTACAACCTGGACGGCGTGGCGGGGGCGCTGCACACCCCGGCGGACGGGCACGTCGACCCGGCCGGCGCCGCGCTGGCGCTGGCGCACGGCGCGCGCCGGATGGGCGTGGAGATCGTCCGGCGCAAC
>CAZZIL010000099.1:0-2716 GCA_964654265.1 uncultured Gammaproteobacteria bacterium
ACCCGATACTCCCAGACCCCACCAGCGGCGCCCCATGAACTTCATGGAGGCCATGATCCACCGCCTCTTCAAGGGGGACTTGGGGTGGGGGTTGCTGACCCCGGTGCTTGGGCACCAGGTGCTGTTTGCCCGGCTGAGCGCGGCCGGGAGGCAGGTCAAGGTAACCCCGGCGCTCACCGATTCGGAGACGGCAACCAAGATTCTTGAAAGCGAATCGGCGTGGGAGTTGGCCCTTGAGGAGACGGCAGTGCGCATTGTCGACACGGATTCCCCCAGTGTGTCCGACCGAGAAACCCCGCTGTCCACAGACCCATCCAAGATATCCCCAATCGTGTTGTTGCGGGAGTATCCCGACCACGTCCTGGACCGCTTTGAGCTCGCCGAGGAGTTTCGTCTCTACCATGATCTCTCAGAGGAGACGGAGCAAGGCGTCCTGGTCGATTTCGACAGGTCGGGGGGTGAGAGCGTGGTTGCCACTGTCGGCGCCGAATATGTCACCGTCCGGAAAAAGCACCTGATGCAGTTTTTGGCCGGCACCGATCGCCACCTTGTGCTGTTTGCGGACCTGACCGACCGCGAGGAGATACCGGGTGACGGGCGGGCGGGGATCCGGTCCGTGGACGAGGTGTCGGCCGTCTGCAAAAAGAGAGACAGCTGGCACGATGCAAGCGGCGCAAAGGGGAGCGCCAGGCGGCTGCTGAGAAAGATCGTCTTCTCGCCGCCCCCCGGGAAGAAAGTCGGCATCTGGTCGCACATGCCCGCCAAGGAAACGATTCCGTTTGTCATCGGGTGCGACTCGATCGGAAACGACGTGGAGGACGTGTCGCCGCCCGGAAAGAGAAGACTCGTTGAGCCAATGGCACCGGTGTTTTTCCTGGGCGCCGTGCTGGACAAGTACCGGAAGAGCGAGAGATACAGGGTTTCCGGCGAGGACCTGGTATGCCAAGATCGCTGGCTATGCCCGATGACCGTCGATCAAGACCTAGGTCTTGTGTCGGTCCACTACGACGACTTGCGCACCAAAATTCCGCCGAGAGAGCAGCTGCACTGGCGCCGGTACAACATTGCGGCCAACGAGGTCGGCCCGCATGTCTTTTCCGACGCGGACTTGGACAGCGGGGGTTCGCCAAGCGACCATCTCCGCCGGGAAATCAAGGGTGTTATCGAGGAGTTTTCGGCCACGTACGAGCGGTTCAACTCCGGCTGGAGAAGGAGAAAGGGGTGGAACTTTTTCGATGGACACCGTGTCCCGGTCCTGCTTGACAGAATAAAGGCCGTGCCGGAGAACATGGACCAGGCCGAGATGCGGGCAATCCAGCTATACCAGCTGCTTGCCGAAGCGCTCAACACCCCGGAGATGCGGCGCGAGTTTACGCGGACGCCAGGAGCCAACCCGCCAACCAGAAAAGGGCGCGGCGGCCCGCGGGACATCGCGACCCCCTCCCCCACAAGCGGAAGGCAGAGCAACCAGCCCTCGGCCACCATCAAGACGTATCTTGAGCATCTCGGTTTCCCTAACCCATGTTGGGTGGCAGAGTTCATCCGCGACTTGGGAAGCACCAGAAGAAGTTCCGCACACCTGACGAAGGAAGAGTTCGGCGGGAGCAAAAATTGGAAAGTGGACTTGGATGCGGATCCCATGGGTGGCATCTTGATCTTGGCGAAAGGGGGCCTTGACATGTTGAGGGCGCTGGCGGCATATTTCCTGTCCACCCCCGAAGGAGACGGTTGCCATTCCGATCCCGACCAGGAATCGGACCCCGACTGACAGTCTGGCCGGGAGAGCCGGGACGACAACTGGTCTCCGGGCGTGATGCTCACCCTCCGTTGGAGGCGCGGCGCGTCACCGCCTGTGTGGCGATTGCATATGACACTGGGAAACTCGGGGTTCACCGCGCCCCTCACCCGGTCGCCGATCTTGGCCGCGACCGAGTCCGCCGTGGTCGGCCGCATCGTCGACTTGAGCACGATGGCGGACCCGTCCGGCATGCCCCACGCGATCGAGGCCGCGGTCTCGACGGCCATGAAGCAAAGCTCGGTCGGGCTGACCGCTTGCCTGGCATCCTCGGCGAAGGTGAGGGTGCCCTTGCGCAAACCGTCGCCGATCAGGGCATCGAGCCCCGGCTCGCCGAACGGCGCGCGACCCTCCCGCAGAAGCCGCAGCCGGGAGGCGTCCCGCTCGCAGCAGACGACTCGGTTGCCTGCCTCCGCAAACACGGCGGCAACCGGCAGGCCCACATGCCCGCCCCCGATCACTGTGATGTCCATGCTTGGTCGCCCTGTCCCGCTGTTGCCAAGGCGGGGATTGTATCCGCAGCCGGGAGGCGGGATGCCAGGGCAGGTTGGTTGTGTCCGCTTGGGGTGGATCGGCGGGAGCCTCCGGGGTGGCATCCGGGTTGCGGCAGTCCTCGCCTCCACCTCGGGGGCGAGACCCTCCCGGTGTCCGGTGCTCGTTGTGGTTGGCGCGCAGGGTGTCGCCCGCAAAGCGAGGTCCACCCGCTGTTTCTCGCAAGCCCACGTGGTGCCGAGGCGATGACACCCGGGAACATCCTCCCCAAGGGAGTCATCGGCGCCGCGGTTGACGCGGGCACCGGGGCCGCCTTCGACTACCCCGCAACGATCCGGGTGCAGATGGGCGAGGAGACGGTCATCGAGTACGAGGTTCCGAAGGAGGAGTAGGCCGGCCACGCATCGGACCCTGTTCGCCCAGGGGAGG
>CAZZIL010000100.1:0-9866 GCA_964654265.1 uncultured Gammaproteobacteria bacterium
CGGCGCCACCGTCGGCGCGTCCGGCAACGGCGCCCCGAACGGGTACGACGACGGGTCGTCGACATACCCCGGGAATCCCGGCACCAGCCGGCCGCCGACCGGGTGCACCCGGTCGTTCTCCGCGATCGGACGACCCGGACGCGACGCGTGCCGGCGCGGGACGGGACCCATCCTTAGCACGTCGTCCAGGTCCGTGTTCTCCTCCGTGTCCAGGTGCGCGCAGATGTGCCCGGTGCTCACCGGGTCGAACGTCCGGCTGTGGTCCCCGACCTGGACCCCTTCCCGCACCTGGTCGAACGGCGCCGACACCGCCATTGCGCAGTCTTCCGCGTTCTCCAGCGGATACGGGCTGTGGAGCACCGCCGCCTGCACGTTCTCCAGGCGCGTCCCCTCGTGCGCCGCGAAGTACCGCGACCCGGCCGGCAGGATCAGCGCCGGACGCGTCAGCCGCAGCCCGGACCCGCCCGCCGGCGCCCGCAACGTCGCGACGGCGCGCGTCTCGAGGCGCTGCGGCGCGTTCGGGTCCGCGTAGATCCCCCGCCCCGCGTCCGGGAGCAGGTAGGTCCCGACGATCGGGTTGATCATCGTCCCGGCCGGCAGGTGCAGCTCGTTCTCCGGGGCCGGCAGACCCGTCGGGACCGTGAGGTCGTCGCCGATCACCACCCAAAGGTTCTGCAGCCGGTCCGCCCCGCGCATCGCCCGCGCGCCCGCCGCCGGAGTCAGATCCAGCTCGATGTCGACCGACACCGGATTCGTCGTGAAGTCACCGTCGTTCGGGCCGCTCGTCGCCAGCTCCGTCGCGATCCGCACACGGGTGGACACCCCGGTGTGCGCCGAACCCGAAAGGTTCGGGAACGTGTTCGCCGGGTAGTCCACGTTGTCGTTCACCACCTCCACCCCGACGTCCAGCTCCGCCGTCGTCACCAAGGTCGTCGCCCGGACCGGCGCGATACGCGCCGGGACGCCCCATCCGCCCACGTCCACCCGCTCGTGGAGCAGCGGCGCCGCCGCCCCCTTCACCGGGACGCCGACCAGCGCGTCCGTCCCCGACGGAAACCGGAACTCCGGCAGGTCGTCCGGGCGTTGCGTGAACGCGCCGACGCGGACCCTCCCGTTCGCCGGCAGCCGGAACCGCGTCGCGTGGCGGAACGGCACCAGGTGCGGGCTGCGCAGCTTCGCCTCCAGCTCGGCCGGGGTCGACACCGGGAGCACCGCCACGTTGCGCCCCGCGAGCAGAGCCGTCGGGTCGCTCGTGAGCCACCCTTCCGCGCGCGTGGTGTCCCACGCGATCGTCGCCCCGGCGTCGAGCCCGCCATAGAGGTAGAGCAGCGAGCGCCGCAGGATGTTCGTCTCCAGGCGCGTCACGCAACGGTCCCGCCCGGCGAACTGACCACCCACCGGCGTCACCCCGTCTTCGGCGAACGCCGGCCGCGGCGGCATTGGCGCCACGCGCGGCGCCAGCGGCAGGCCGAACGTGCCGCACGGCGCGGTGGCGCCCGTCCCCGGACGAGTCTCGATCTCCACGTCCAGCGGCACCGTCTCGTCGCCGAGCGCCGGAGTCGCCAGGCGCAACGGGCGAGGCATGTCCGCCGAGTTGCCGTCCAGCGCCGCGTACGCGCCCGACGCCCCCAACACCAGGTTCGCCGACGACGGGAACGGCAGCGCCAGCCGAACCTCCCCGCTCACCGGGTTCAGCAGACTCCCCGCGAACACCGTCAGCGTCGAGCCGTCCGCCGCCATCAGCTCGCGAACCGGCTCCGGGAACACCAGCCACACGTTGGGAGGCCCGCCGTCGCCCGTGAACTCCGCGCTGGATCGCTCCAGGTAGAGGTGGTGGCCCCCAGACCCGGTGATTCCCGGCCACGAGGCTTGCGCGCCGATGTCCGGGCGCGGCCAGATCGACGCGTGCCCGTCGATGCGGAAGTCCCCGCCGAAGCGCAGCGTCTGCGTCAGCCCGGTCGCCCGGTTGAGCGAGAACATCGCCCGCGTGCCGAGCGCGTACTCTTGGCCGTCCGCCGACGACTGGTGGGACCCCTCGAAGGTGCGCAGCCCCACCCTTGGCTCCAGCCGGCAGTCGATGCCGAGCGCGCCCACCGTCATCGACACCGAGGTCGCCACCCCGGTGTCTTCCATGAGCCACGGCAGGTACGCCAGGAAGTTCCCGGTGTCGCCCGGCTCGTCGGGCGGCGCCCCGAACGCTGCCAGCGGCGTCCCGGTGTCGCCCCCCCGGTTGTATCGCACCAGGTCCGTCGACGTGTACGTCGAGTCCCGGGTCGTGCTCCCGACGAGCAGCTGGCGCTCGGTGATGTCGCTCACGTCCGCGTCGTAGATGTCGGCGATCGGCGCGACGTCCCCCGTCAGCGTCCGGTCTGTCGGCCCGTAGTCGCATCCCGCCGTGCGGTCCGGCGTCGTCGCCGGGATCCGGTCGTTGTGCCGGTGCCACGGCAGCACGCTCGGCGCGACCACGCCGGGGCGCAGCTCCCCTTGCGCCCCGAAGAACGCCGCGTGCGCCACCGCCGGCAACGACGTCGCCCTGTCGCTCACCGCCGTGCGCCGCGGCGCGAACGACAGTCTCACCTCGACCGACGCCGGCACCTCGGTCCCGGCCACCGTTGCCGTGAACCCCATCCCCCCCGGGTTGGTGAGCCGGTTGATGTTCAAGAACGCCCGCGAGCCGGACACCCGGCCCGAGGCGACGTCGCTGTCGCTCTCCTGCACCGTGAGCGTCCCGAAGTCGAGGAGCTGCGGCATCAGCGCGCCCAGCCCGCTCGCCGCCGGCAACGCGCCTTGCAGCACCACCGTGCCATCGACGCCGTCAAGCTCCAGCCTGGCGCCGGAGGCGAGCGCCCCTGCCGGCGCCGGGCGCGTCACCAGCAACGGAATCTCCAGCGTCGCGAGGATGTGCGGCGCATCAGCCGTGCCGTAAGGCACGTGGGACCCGGTGTCGACCTCCGACATCCTCACCCTGAACGACGGGTCCGGAACCAGGTCCGCCAGCCCGGGAGGCGACGCCGTCCCATCGTCAAGGTACACACGCACAGTGCCCACGTGGCTCATGTCCGACACCCCGGGGTAACTGCGGATGAACGCGCCCCCGCGGAACACCCGGTCGCTGTTGTCCGTGAGCCCACTGTCGCCCGGGTCCGCCACCCGAACAGTCGACTCCCCGGAGATCAGCCCGGTCCAAGAGTAGCCCGGCGCCATCTCCATCTCCTGGTCCAGCGCCAACAGCGGCGTCGACGACCCGCCCGAGACGTCCAGGATCGACCGGTCCACCGACGTCATCATCATCATGTTCGTCACCGTCACCGGGCCGACCACCGTCGGCAACCCGTCCGCACCCACCCCGTGCGCCGCGTCCGCCAGGATCTCCAGCTCCGTCGCCGCGCCCGCGATCGGCCGGAAATGGCGCAGGTCGGTCGCCCCCCACATCGCCCCGTTCTCCGTGAACCCGTCCGCGTTGAACGCGCCGTCCCGGAACAGAACCGACGGCTCCAGGTCCGCCTCCGCCCCCGCCGGCAACGTCACCACCGCGTTCCCCCGAGTCAGCTCACCCGTCGCCAGGTGAAACTGACCCCCCGGATACAGCGTCAGGTCCGTGTCACTGTGCGCGCGCGCCAGGCCGTCGTCGCCCACCCCGGCGAGGTCCGGCACCGGGCCGCCCTGATCGCGCAACAGGTAGAGCACCTCCAGCCCTTGCGGCGGCGCCCGGAACACCACCGCCGCCCGCGACTCCGCCCCGGACACCCCGGTCGCGACTGTCGCCTCGGTCCCGTCCGCGCGCGAGAGCACCACAGAGTGGCGCCCGTCCTCGCCGCCGAGGTCCACCACCGCGCGCGCATACCCCAGGTAGGTGTCCGGGGGCATCGCGCTCCCGTCCATCGTGCTGCGCACCGGGACATCGGCGTCGAACGTCCCGGAGGGGGTGGCCCCCTCCTGCGGCGCCGCCCGGATGATCATCCGCCGAGACGCCAAGGGCGTCGGGCGCGGGACGCGCACCCACGTGCCGGGGTCCACGTTCACCACCAGCCCCTCGCCGGGACGCGACGCGCACGGCTCGCCCGGCCCAGGCAACAGCGGACGCGCGTGCGCGCGGCACTCCTCCGCCACCGCATAGACCACCGGGTTGTCGCGCAGCACCGCCGCCAGCGCCGACGGCATCGACTCCGCCAGCAGCCCCGTCGAGTGCGGCGGCGGATCCGTCTCGCCGCTCGACTGCTCCATCCAGGCGCCGGCGCCCAAGGACCCCACCGCGTACGTCGCGGCGACCGTCGTCGGAACCGGCACCAAGGTCGTGACGTCCACCGGCGGCGTCCCCGCCTGCGACACCGACATCGACAGCTCCACGCCCGCCCGCCCCGAACGGCGCTCCAGCGCCGCCCCGGACGGCGCAAAAAGATCCAGCCCGGCCAGCGTCGTCGTCAGCGGCGTCGGCTCCGGGGAGCGCATCAGCGGGTCTGTGTGCTCGATGAACTCGTGGACTGTCAGCGGAAACGTCATCAGGTTGTGGTTTGCCGATGCGCCGTTCCACGCCAGGATCACCATCCTTGGCGCCGTCAGTCCGCCGCCGTCCTCGCCGTGCGACACCGCCGCGCCTGCCGGGAACAGCACGCGGCTCCCGGCCGGGAGGTCGAACTCCGTCGTCATCGCGCCGGTCGCCGTCAGCTCAGGCAGCACCCGGTATGCCACGTCGCCGGCCTCCACCTGCTGGAGCTCCGGGCCGAGGCGGTTGAACAGCGTGATGTCCGCGAAGCCCAGCCCGCAGTTGTTGCACGAGTGGGTGTGGCGGTCGGGGTTGTTGGCGTCCGCGATCCAGATCGTCGACATCAGCGTCATGGTGAACCGTCCCGGCCCTTGCAGGTCGATGCGGTGGTGGCTCTCCGCGTCCACGACCACCTCCGGCGTCGTCCCGGAGAGCGCGTGCGTCTCCTCGGTCACGTTGGAGGTGCCGTCCCTCTCGATCAAGTACTCCCGGTGCTCGAACGGTCCCTCCATCGTCATGCGCGTGTCTTCGCGCAGCACCCCGACCAGCTCGCCGTGCCCGGCCACGCGCACGCCGCCATGGCGGATTCCCCCGCCGCGCGGCGCCACCCGCACCGTGCACTCGCTCTCGTCCTCCGCCGTCATCGGGTCGTCCGTCATCCCGGCGCACGGCCCCTCGATGTCGATCCGGCTCCCTGCCGGGACCAGCATGTCGACGTTCTCGCCGTTCGCCCTGCCGGTGAGCCGCACGTCGCTGTACGGCACCACGCTGTGGCGCCCGGAGCGCACCCGCGCGCCCGGACTCACTTTCGGGTGCGCTGCCAGCGGGCTGTGCGGCAGCGCCCACACCGTCAGCGCGGTGTTCCTCAGGCCGCTGAGCGCCAGCGTCCGCCCCCTCAGCGGGACCCAGAAGTTCGACCAGTTCAGGAACGTGATGTCCCGGTGGCTGTGGCCGAACACCAGCTCGTTTGTCCCCAGCTCCGTCGCCGTCCCGGTGTTCGGCAACGTGACCGTGAACCCCTCGGCGTGCGCCAGCGCGTTCTCCACCGTGTGCTCGCGCGGCAACGACAGCACGTAGCGGCCGCTGCCCGACTCCGCCTGCGGCGGCATCGACCCGGGCACCGGCATCGCCAGGTACGGGACCTGCCCATCGCGGTGCCCCATCGGGCTGTCCGACACCACGTACGACGGCGACGGCGAGCTGATGTGCCAGCCCGCCGCCTCGTCGATCACCAGCGTCGACCCGGACGGCGACACCACCCGGTCCGGCTCGCTCAACTGAAGGTCCGGCGCGCCGTCCGTGTCCTGCGTCAGGTCCGCCTCCGTCACGCGCCCCAGCTCGTTGGCGCTGGCGTAACCCCAGAACAGCCCGTCGGGCGGCCCAGACGCCGTCAGGCGCAACGGGAAGCGCAGGTCCCCGACCATCGACTCCATGATCGACAGCCCCTGCGTCCGAAGGCTGTCGCCCGACCCCAGCTCCAGCGTGCGCGTCCCGCAGTGCGCCGCCCCGCGCCACGGCCACACCGCGCAACCGCGGCCGAACGTCTCCGCCTCCAGCTCCACCTCCGCGCCCAGGACGTCGAAGCGCAGGTTCTCCAGCCCGGTGCCCAGCGCCAGCTCGCTGTGCGACGTCCCGTCGCGCGACACCACCCGCAACCGGTTCGCCCCCGCGCCCGGCCCGGTGTTCAAGTGAAGGATCGCCCCCCGAGGCAACAGTACCGACTCGTCGATCACATCCGGAAAACCCGCGGCGCCGGGGACCCGGCGCCCGTCCGGGCGCAACGAGCCCGGCGCAAACACGCCGGGCACGCGGCTCCCCGCCGGCAGCACCGCGTACGAGCCCGGCGGCGGCGTGAACCCGGGGCCGAGGTCCAGCACGTCGCCCGCCTCCAACGGCACCACCAGCTGGGTCCCCGCCGGCAACGACAGCGACACCGGCCAGCCGTCCGGCGCGAACGACGAGTCGTCGCTCTCCACGTCGAACAGGTGGCGCGTCCCCGGGACCCGGAACGGCTGCGGGATCGTGTCGAGCGGCATCCAGTTCGGCGCCGAGCCGGCGCCGAGGACGATCGGCCCCAGGCCCGGCGACGTCGCCGGCCCCATCGGCGACGGCGGTATCCCCGGCAACGGCTCCACCATCACGCCGCGGTCGGAGCTCCCCTGCTCGATCACCAGCGGCATCTCCCCCGGCGCCGACAGCCGCAGCGCCGTCGCCCCCGACGCCGTCATCCGCGTCGCGCCGTCGACCGGCAGCGACACCCGCGCCGCCAGGATGTCCGTCGGGGGCGACAGGTCCCCGCGCGGCAACGACAGAACCTCGGTCCCCAACAGCGTGTCAACCGGCAAAAACCCCCGGTTGCCCGGCGCCAGCGGCGCCCCGTACGGGACGTCCGGAGCCGACTCCACGCCGGTCTCGACCGCGATGTGCGTCCCCTCCATCTCCAGCGCGCCCAGCCGGGCCATCCCCGGATGCGCCACCAGCAGCGTCCCGGGGCGCAGCGACTCCGACGTCGTCTCCGAGACCAGGTAGTGCGGGAACGACTGGGAACCCGCCCCCGGGTTCCGGGGGTCCACCGCGCGGATCATGCCGCCGCTGTCCGCCGTCGTCGTCGTCTCCACGAAGCTGTGGATCACCACCGGCTCGATGCGCGCCCGCGGCACGTGCAGCGTCATCCCGCCGGCCGGCGGCAGCACCTGCACCCCCGGCGGCAGCACCGTCTCCAGGTGGCTGCGGTAGGCGCGGTCCGCCCGGAAGTCGTCCGCCCCGGACGCGTCCGCGTTCGCGTTCACCGGGTCGCCGCCCAGCCGGTCCGGCAACCGCACGCTCGTGTTCAAAAACCCGCTCAGCGACGGGCTCACCAGCTCGCTCGGCGGCGGCCGCACCGCCAGCGACTGCGCGCTGCGGAACGCCGTCCCGTCCGGCAACGGAAGACTCGACAGCCGAACGTGGTTGCCCACCGCGATGTCGCCCACGTCCGCCGTCAGCTGGTGGCCAGGCTCCACCATGTAACTGTTGAACGGCGGCAGGGCCATCACGTCCGCGCCGGCCAGCCCCCCGATCAGCAGACTCTCCGGCAACGTCACGCGGATGCGCCGCGCACGCGAGTGCAGCGTCGTGTCGTGGTCCGTGCGCGCGGCGTCGAGGTGGCGCATCGCCCCGTAACCGCGCGTCGCGCCCCCGACGGCCAGCGGCGCGCGCAACGACCCGGAACGCCGCAACGTCCGGTGGTGCGGCACCCCCGCAAGGTCCACCAGCTGGTCGCCGAACGCCTCCGGCAACCCGGTCAGCGGGTCGTAAAGGTAACGGTCCACCAGCGACAGGTACGCCGAGTCCCCGGTCGCGATGTCGAAGCCCGCCGGATCCGGGAAATGCCCGTGCCGGCCGTAGTAGCCCTCCAGCAGCTCCACCACCCCGTAACCCGTCAGCGTCCCGGCGATCGCGTCCGTCACCGCCCGCGTCGACTCCTCCAGCGCCGCCTCGCCGCCGGCGCCACCCGCGACCGCCTCCTCCACCGTCACGTACGCCAGACGGTCGTTCGAGGGGTCCTGCGACAGCGCCGCGTCCGACTTGTCGCGCGGAACCTGCCCGAACGCGTTCACCCGGTCCTGGCGCAGGCGCAGGCAGTCCACCCCCGCCCCGCAGAACCCGAACGACTGCGACACGTCTGGCGGCCCCAGGTCCTCCGGGTTGCGGAAGATCTCCACCCAGTCGGTGATCTTCTCCGACCCCCTGCCGCGGTTGCCCTGCATGCCGTCCACCGGGTTGCCCGGCGCCACCAGCATCGCCGCGATCCGGTCCGAGACGGTCCCCTTGCGCACCGGGCCGGTGCCCGACGCCAGAAGGTCCGGGCCGCCCCGAATCGACGGCAGGTCGTGGTGCTCCAGCCGGAGCCACTCCCCGGGCTCCCGCAACAGGTTCGTCGGGTTCAGCGGGCGATCCTCCCGCACCAGGTTGCGCGACACCAGGTACACCAACGGGTTGCCGTCACCGTCCGTCGGCTCCTCGCTGAACAGCGCCAGCGGCGTCCCTCCCGGGCGGTACGGATTCAGCAACCGCGACGGCAGGAACCCCAAGCGCCCGCCCTGGCTCTCGTCAACATCCGCCCCCGCCGCCGCGTAATACGGCAACAGCGCCGACGGCGACACCACCCGGCCCGCCGTCTCCCCGGCCAACGGATCCGACGGATCCGACGGATCCGGCGCCGCCAGCCGGTCGCACACCGGGTCGCTCACGCTGTCGCGCGCCACCAACGGGTTCGTCGTCGGGTGGATCGGCCTCGTCGGATCCGCCCGCGACGGCAGATCCGGGCACGGGAACAGGTAACGCCGCGTGTCACGCCCAGACGACGCCCGGCCGTCCGCCGCCGACACCGGCGGACCCCCGACCGAGTGCCCCAACAGCGCCCGACGAGCCGCCTGAAGACCCTGGTGACGCTCCCGGTCGTGACGCGCCTTGTTCACCAACGCCTCCTCCAGCGTCGGCAGAAACCCGTACACCGTGACCCCGAAGGTCACCAGAACCATCAGCAGGATGTGAACAAACCCCCGCGAGCGCGAACGCCCCGCGCCGGAGCCGCCGGCGAAACCCGTCACGTTGAGCTGAACATGTCGTTGCCCATCGCACCATTCTACAATAAAATTTCATGCCAAACTTGCCCACCATCCCGAAAAAATCCCGCAACGCACTGAATGCCAAGGAAAAACTTTTTTCACCGCCGGTCCGCGCGACCCCGGCCGGGCCGTCCGGGCCCGGCGAGTCCGCCCCCAGGGAGACCCCGCGACACACACACGGGGCAGTCCCGCCGGGCGCGCCCCTGCCGACATCCCCGCCAGGACGCCCCCTCGCCACAGCCCCCCTGCCAGCCCTTGCGCGCACCGGGAAAATGCCGCCGCCATCCGGGGGATGCCCGCGCGCCCGGCCGGTCGGTAGGCGCGCCCGAAACGGCCGTGCCGACAACCGGGATCGCCCGACGGGGACGCTCCCGCCGGGTGCGTTGGGCCGTGCCGGGCGCCGGTGCGCGGACAGTCTCGGCGTTGCCTTGCGCCGCTTGCGACCGGGAACAGGACACGACCAGGCGCCGCCCCCCACGCCGAGGACCGACTCTCCCAACTCCCGCGATGCCCCCGACCCGAAAGATCCCCTCCTCGCCGTTCGCGACCGCGCGCGGCACAACGCGCCAGTCTCCCGGCCTGCCCGGTGGATCCTCTTGCGCCGGGACCGATCAGGGCGCATGCCCGCGGGAATCGTGCCGGGCAGGTGGCCAGACTCGGTGAATCCGTGGCCGACGCCAAAGTCGCCTTGCGCGACAACACGCATGCGTCCGCTTGGGCAAGGTCCGCCACCGACTCGACGCTGTCGGCGCTGGCCATCCCGTCGGCGAACC
>CAZZIL010000101.1:0-4774 GCA_964654265.1 uncultured Gammaproteobacteria bacterium
CCTCGCCGGAAACCACGACAGGAAGACCGCCCAGGCACAGTCGGACGCCCTGTCGGTCTCGGTGCGGGAGGCGGAATCGCGCCGCCTCCCCGAGGTCAACCTGGTCACCCAACAGACCCACGGAAAGGAGTCCGACACGACGTTCATCGGGCTCCAGGTGCAGATCCGCCCGTTCAGCGGCGGCCTGGTCGACGCCCTGTCGACCAGGCGCCGGCACGAGCACCTGGCCGCCGTCAAGGAGGAGCAACGCATCGAGCAGGCGGTCCGGACCGACACGGCGAACGAGCACGGAACCGCCGCGCTCGCCGCGCAAAACACCCGGACGCGCCTCTCCATCGTCGAGAGCCGAATCCGGCAACTGGAGAAGACCACCACCAAGTGGCGGGAGGGGCACGGCAGCGCCGTGGCCGTGCTCGACGCCGAGGAGGAGAAGTTCGACGCCGAGATCGCCCTGCGCGCGGAGAAGTTCCGCTACCTGCTCGCGATGGCGCGGCTCCATGCGCTCGCCGGAAGGCTCGACGAGGACCACATCAGGGCTGTCAGCGGGCTGTTTGTCGCGGAGTGAGCGGCGCGCATCCCTGAGAGGGGGATCGGAGGAGGAGTCGGACAACCAACCGGCGCTGATCCGGCACGGGGTCTCGCCAAGACAGGCGCGGCAGTCCCCGGGCGGCGTGCGGGACCCGGTCAGTCCTGCCGCACCTCCCTCCCAAGACACAGCAAGTCCCACGGGTCGACCGCCAGCATCCTGCCGACATCCCGTAGCCGGCCACCCGAGATCTCCCCCCGGCGAAACGCCTCAACCGCCAACTGGATAATCCGGGCATGGATCTCCCGCACGCCCATGTCGGGCGTCTCTCCGTCCGGCCCGCGGTCGGAAAAATGAGCGGCCGCCCGCAAGTAGTTCTTGCCGACCTCTTCCTGGGCCAGGAACACCCTCCTTTCGCCGGGGCTGATGTGTCCCAGGCTCTGGAGCCGCCAAGCCATCGCCTCGTAGCTGACACCAAAGTGTCGCGCGAGCGTGGCAACGTCAGCGTGGGTGATCTTCCCTGAACCCGGCCGGGCGCGGGCTTTGGCTTCCACCATCACACCGCTGGAAACGTCGAAGATGGCGCCCGTCTGTCGGCTCAGGCTGCCCTTGCCGAGATCCATCAGCCGCTCGGCGATCCCGTCCGGCGGCATGAGGAACGCGGCCGCGAACGCGTTCGCCCGCCTTTCCCGAACCGAGTCCGGGTCCCCGGCCCGGGTGGCGATCACGACGTTGTCGCGATCGAAGAGGGCGTGCGCGTACTCATGCGCGAACGAGAACCGTTGCCGCACGGGGTCGTGCTCCCGGTTGACGAAGATTACCGTCCCGATTGAGGTGTGGTCCACAAGCAACCCGGACAGGTGTTCGGGCAACTCGATCGACGCCACCCAGATCCCCTGGTCGCCAATGACCTTCCCGATGTCATGGAGAGGGCCGCTCCCGACACCCAATCGCCTGCGCTCGCCCTGGGCCACGGTCCTTCCTTGCTGGACAGCCATGCCCACGCTCGTGGGTTGCTGGCGGTAAATCGGGAGCGCCAAGGTGCCCGGCTGGCCCATGAAGCGGCGCAAGTTCTCACCCTCGTGGCACAAGTCGAGCACCCGGTGCTCCGGGGGGTTGACCTTGTCCATGCGGTCGGTCTCCGACAGCACTTGGCACAGCAACGGGAACAGGTTGTGGTCGCCGTAACTCTGTTTCAGCAGGAATAGTCCCGAACACCCAAGGGCTTCCGCCAGCCCGGAAATCTCCTCCCCGGCATCCCGCCTGTCGTTCTCTATGTCCGCCAGGTCGGCGACCGACAGGCCGATGGCATCCGCCATGTCCTGCTGGCTTATCCCGCGTCGCCTTCTCGCAAAACTCAGCCGCTCCCCTATCAGCACCGGGTCGTCGTGGAACGCCGGATCATCCCGGACAGGTGGGACGGGCGCACAGGACGCGTCAGCGGCACGGGACGTTCTCCCGGGTTCCGTTTTCCGTGCGCGCCCTTGGTCCTCGTGTTTCGGGCCTGCCGGGTCGTGGCGCGGCACTGGGGAACCCCCACTGGGGCTTTTCACACGGGTTTTGGGCATGGCACTGTCAGCTCCGGGTCCCTGCCATTCTACCGCAAACGTCGGCAATTCTATCGGAGAATTGGTGCCACGCTCGAATCTCTTCATCATCCGTGGTCTTCAGCACGGTCCACCGCGTGCTGGCAGCGGAACGCAGAGCCGGCGGCGCCGACCAGAATGCGCGCCCCATGGCCCGGGATCCCGCCCCGCAAGGCAGCCACCCTCCTCTCGACAGACGGGAACTCAGCGCATCCCTCTGCCGTGGGGAGTGTTGTCGCGTCCTCGGTCAACGCTTGCGACAATCGGCCACACACTCGCTGAACGAGGAAATCTTCAGCCTGAACTTGTGCTTGTCTGCCCATTCGGCAAGAAACGAATCGGCCTGTTCGACCGAGAGTTCCCCACTCCTGATGAGATCCACAACGATGTCTCTCGTCTTCAAGATGGTCGGGGACTTGCCGAGTTCTTGCGCCATGGCCTTGGCGTGCTTGGCCGCCCTGCCATCGTCAAGCGACAGCCCATGATCACGATTTAGCGCGACAGCGATGGCGGCGCTCTCCCCTGCCCCAAAGCGTATTGCCTGAAGTTCGGAAAATATCCTGGTTTCCTCGCTCCCACCGCGACTCCGCTGTTCGATGTGACCGGCCGCCAGCGCCTTTTCGTACCGATCCCTGCTCTCCGGATGCGAAACCTCATCGGCAACCTCCTGGACGGTGACAAACGTGAAAGGATGGGCCGCAATCAGGTCCGTCCGGCCAATGCGCAGGAAATTCAGCAGGGTGGACGTGTCGAGAACAACGATCATCGGACAGCTTGCGTGACTGAATCAGTCCTGCCGCGCCTCCTGCGCAAGGTCCAGCATGTCCGGGTCATCGACTGCCAGCTTCCTGCCGATCTCCAGCAACCGGTCGCGCGAGATCTCCTCTTGGCGAAACGCCTCGATCGCCAACCGAATAAGCCGGGCATGGATCTCCCGCTCACCCATGTCAGGCGTCTCTCCGTCGGATCCCCGGCCGGAAAAATAGACGGCTGCCCGCAAGCAATTCTTGTCGACCTCCTTCTGGGTCAGGAACACTTTCCTTTCGCCGGGGCTGATGTGTCCCAGGTTCTGGAGCCGCCAGGCCATCGCCTCGTAGCTGACGCCGAAGTGCTGCGCGAGCGTGGCAACGTCAGTGTGGGTAATCGTCCCGGACCCCGGCCGCGCGCGGCCTCCCACTTTTACCATCACGTCGTTGGCGACATCAAAGGTGGCGCCCGTCTGCCGGCTCAGGCTTCCCTTGCCGAGATCCATCAGCCGCTCGGCGATCCCGTCCGGCGGCATGAGGAACGCGGCTGCGAACGCGTTCGCCCGCTTTTCCCGAAGCGAGTCCGAGTTCTCGCCCCGGGTGGCGATCACGGCACGGTCGCTGTCACGGTCAAAGAGGGCGTGCGCGTACTCATGCGCGTACGAGAACCGTTGCCGCACCAGTCCGTGCTCCCGGTTGACGAAGACTGCCGTCCCGATTGCGGTGTGGTCCACAAACAGCCCGGACAGGTGCTTGGGCAACTCGATCGACGCCACCCAGATCCCTTGGTCGCCAATGGTCTTCCTGATGTCATGGAGGGGGCCGTTCCCGACACCCAGTCGCTTGCGCTCCTCCTGGGCAACGATCCCTCCCTGCTGGACGGCCATCCACGCGCCCGTCACCTGCCCGCGATAGATCGGAAGCGCCGGGGTGCCGGGCTGGCCCAAGAAGCGGCGCAGCTTCTCCCCCTCATGGCACAAGTCGAGCGCCCGGTGCTCCGGGGGGTTGACCCTGCCCATGTTCCCGGTCTCCTCCAGCACTTGGCACAGCACCGGGAACAGGTTGTGGTCGCTGTAGTCCTGCCTGAGCAGGAATGCCGCCGAACACCCGAGAGTCTTCGCCAATCGGGCGATCTCACCCATCGACACATCTCGCCTGTCGTTCTCCATGTCCGCCACGTCGGTGACAGGCAGGCCGATGGCATCCGCCACGTCCTGCTGGCCTAGGCCGCGCTGCCCTCTCAAAAAGCTCAGCCGCTCCCCTATCAACGTCGGGTCGTCGTGGACCGCCCGATCGTCCCGGACAGATGGGACAGACGCAGGGGACGCGTGCGCGACGCGGGACTTTCTCCTTGGTCCTGCCTTCCGCGCGCGCGGCCGGGCCGTGTGCTTCAGGTCCGGCTCATCGTGTCGCACCGATGGGGAAACCCCACCAACGTTTCTCGCAAGGGTCTTGGTCATGGGACGCGTCAATCTCCGAGGGGTCTGCCATTCTACCCCATTCCTTGGCAGTCTTGCCGGGAAAGTGGGCCGCGCCGCAAATCTCCCCCTCGTCTGTGGTTTTCAGGACGGTCCGCCGCGTGTTGGCGGCAGAATGCAGAGCCGTTGGCGGCATCGACCAGGGTGCGCCCCCCCGCATCGCCGGGATCCCGCCCCGCAAGGCAACCATCCGCCTCCCGACAGGCGGGAACTCGGAGCACCCCTCTGCTGTGGCGAGTGTTGTCGCGTCCTCGGTCAACGCTTGCGATCATCGGTCATGCACTCGCTGAACGAGGAAATCTTCAGCCTGAACTTGTGCTTGTTTGCCCATTCGGCAAGGAGCGAATCGGCCTGTTCGACCGAGAGTCTCCCACACCTGATGAGATCCACGACGATGTCCCTCGTCTGCAAGATGATTGGGGACTTGCCGAGTTCTTG
>CAZZIL010000102.1:0-17311 GCA_964654265.1 uncultured Gammaproteobacteria bacterium
CGTCCGGGGCGCAGGTCGCCAGCGTCATCGCCTCGGGTTCCGGTTCCCCCGCCGCGGACGCTTCCGAGAACCATTTGCGGAAGATCTCGACCGGGTCGGAGTCTTTTCCGACCAGTTCCATGCGGCGATTTTACTTCAACGCCCCCCGGATCGGGGCGTGTCGCCGGGATGGGCCGGGAACAGGCCAGGCGCCGAGGCATCGCGCCCTGCCGGGCGGCGCCGCGGAAAATCGCTTTCAATCATGCGTTTCGCGCCGGCACTGAGCACACGACGGAGGGTTCTTGCGCGGCGGAATCTCGGGGAGATCGCCCCCCTTCCGGCGGAGTGGTCCGGTCGGCATCCCCGGTCTTGAGTGGCGCGCCCGTTTTACGCTAGGATTCCCCCATCTTGCAGAACCGTTCAGGCACCCTCCCCCGGCGGGCCGGGAACCCCCCGGGCCGGGAGTAAATTGAAAGACTCGTCATCGGCGACCCTTCTCGTCGTCTTCTTCGTCTCGCTCGCGATCTCGGGGACGTTCTCCCTGATCGAGACGGCGTTGCTCACCTTCAACCGGAGCCGGATGAAGCACCTGCAGGAGAGCGGCGAGCCCAAGGCCGGGCTGCTGATCGGGCTGACCGAGCGGGTGGACAAGCTGCTCGCGACCATCCTGCTGTGCAACAACCTGGCGAACGTCGTGGTCGCGACGGTCGCGACGATACTCGCGGTGCGCTGGTTCGGGGACGAGGAGCACATCATCGTCGCCACGTCGCTTGCCGTCACCGCGATGATCCTGGTGTTCAGCGAGATCACGCCGAAGGCGATCGGGGTGCGCCACGCCGAGCAGGCGAGCCTGCTGGTCGCGCGGCCCCTCGGCGGGCTGATCCGACTGCTGACCCCCTTCGTCTACATCGTGGAGCTGACGGTCAAGGTGCTGATCCGCATGACCGGCACCGCCACCGGGTCGCCGTTCAAGGGTAGCCTGTTCGGCTTCGCCGAGCTGCGCTCCATGGTCAAGGACGCCGAGAACCTCGGCGGCGCCGAGGACACCCATCGCGAGCTGCTCGTCAACGTCATCGACATCAAGGACATGTCGGTCGAGCATGTGATGGTCCCCAAGAAGGACATCATGGCCGTCAACCTCTCCGACACCCCCGGGCAGATCCTCGCCCGGCTGCGCGAGGCCCCGTTCACCAACGTCCCGGTCTACCGGGAACAGCCCGACAACATCACCGGGATCGTGTCGACCCGGGAGATCCTTGCGCACGCCCTCGGCGGCGGCAAGACCGATGGCGCCACGCTCGCGCGACTCGGCCGCCCGCCGCTGTTTGTCCCGGCGAGCACGAGCGTCCTCAGGCTGCTGCGCGTGTTCCAGGAGCGGCGTCACAACTTCGGCATCGTCGTCAACGAGTACGGCGAGGTCATCGGGCTCGTCAGCGGCACCGACCTGCTGACGGAGATCGCCGGGGCCGAGTACCACGAGATCCCGACGACCCACTCGCACAGCCTGCACCGGACGGATTCCGACGGCAACGTCATCGTCGACGGCGGCGCCCAGATCCGGGAGATCAACCGGCGCTTCTCGCTGCGGCTGCCGCTCGACGGCCCCAAGACCCTGAACGGCCTGATGCACGCGCTGATCGAGGACTTCCCGGACGCCCCGTGCTGCGTCGAGGTCGCGGACACCCGGATGGAGCTGATCGTCAACGGGGACGACCCGAGCCGCACCCTGAAGGTGAAGATCCTGCGCCCCCCGGCCGCCCGGGGGACGGCGGCGCGGGCAAAAGACTGACAGCCCCCCGCTCCCTGAGGGCGGTCAGCCCCGCCGGTACGCGTTCAGCCAGTCGGCGAACCCGATCATGCGCGGGGAGAGGTGGGCCTTCTTCCACTCGCTCGCCGCGAACTTGTTCGCCTCCGCCAGCGTCGGGTAGATGTGGATCGCCTTCAGGATGTCGCCCAGCTTCAGCCCGTTGCGCATCGCGACGATATACTCGTGGATCAGGTCGCCGGCGTGGTGCCCGACGATCGTCACCCCGAGGATCTTGTCCGACCCCGGGGGCGTCAGCACCTTGACAAACCCGTGGGCCTCCTCGTCGGCGATCGCCCGGTCCAGGTCGTCGATCCCGTACTTGGTCACCTCGTGGGCGATGTCCCTCGCCTTCGCCTCCTTCTCGTTGAGCCCGACGCGCGCCACCTCCGGGTGCGTGAACGTGCACCAGGGGACCACCGACCAGTCGACCTTCAGGCGCAGCGGGGAATACAGGGCGTTCAGCGCGGCGTAGACGCCAGCGTGCCCCGCCGTGTGGGTGAACTGGTAGGAGCCGACGATGTCGCCGCACGCGTAGATCCCCTGCACCGAGGTCTGCAGGTAGTCGTTGACGACGATCGCGCCGCGCTTGGTCGTCTCCACGCCGACCTTCGAAAGCCCGGGGACGTCGTTCCCGTTGGGCACGCGCCCCACCGCGAGCAGCAGCAGGTCGAAGGGGAACTCCCTCTCCTTCCCGGAATCCCCGTGCTCCTTGCACACCAGCGTCTTCTCGTCGCCCTCCACCTTGACCCGGACCGCCTCCAGCCCCGGGCAGATGGCGACGCCCGCCTCCTTGAAGTGCTCCGTGACAATCTCCGCGGCGTCGTCGTCCTCCCGCGCCATGATGCGCGGGCCGTGGTCGATCTGGGTCACCTTGGAGCCTAGGTACGCTAGGCACTGCGACAGCTCGGAGCCGATCGGCCCGCCGCCGATCACGACGGTCCGCTTGGGAAACTCCCGCAGTTCCCAGAACGTGTCGGACGTCTTGTAGTCGACCTGGTCGATCCCCTCGATCGGCGGGACGAACGGCCGCGCCCCGGCGGCGACCACGATGCTGCGCGTCGTCAGCCTCTTGCCGTCGACCACCACCTCGTTCGGCGACACGATCTCCGCCTCCCCGGAATAGCACTCGACCCCGAGCGAACTGTATCGCTCGACCGAGTCGTGCGGCTCGATCGCCTTGATCACCCGCTGCACCCGCTCCATCACCTCCGCGAAGTCGAAGTCGACCTCGATCTTGCGAAGGCCCAGGGCCTTGGCGCGCCCGGCGTCCCTCAGGACGCTTGCCGAGCGAATCAGCGCCTTCGACGGGACGCACCCGGTGTTCAGGCAGTCGCCGCCCATGCGGTGGCGCTCGACCAGCGCGACCTTCGCCTTCGACGCGGCCGCGACATACGAGGTCACCAGCCCGGCGGAGCCGGCGCCGATGACCACAAGGTTGAAATCGTGCATGTGTCCCTGTCCCGTTGGTCCCCTGAGTCCCGCCTACGCCGCGGCCTCGCCGTCCCCGGCCTTCCGTCTCTTGACCAGCCCGACGGCCTTCTTCGCGAGCAGCGGGAAGATCCCGAGCAGCACGAACGAGCCGATCAGCCCCGGCGACAGGATCCCCGCCGGCGATTCAATGCTCGCCAGCTGGGTCCCCGCGTTGACGTACACGATTGTGCCGGCAAGCATGCCGACCTGGCTCACCCAGTAGAACGTGAACGTGCGGATCTTGGTCAGCCCCATCAGCAGGTTGATCAGGAAGAACGGGAACGCCGGCACCAGCCGCAGCGTGAAGAGGTAGAACGCCCCCTCCTTCTCGATCCCCTCGTTGATCTTGCCGAGCTTCTCGCCGTAGCGCTCCTGAAGGGCCTTGCCGAACAGGAACCGCGACACCAGGAACGCCAGCGTCGCGCCGATGCTGCTCGCGAACGACACCAGGATGGTGCCCGGCACCAGCTTGAAGATCGCGCCGGCAAGGAGCGTCATGACCGCCGCCCCCGGCAGCGAGAGCGCCGTCACCACAATGTAACCGAAGAAGAACACCAGCGTGAACACCGTCGCGTTCTCCTCGTGGAAGCGCTCAACCTCCCCCTGGTACTCCTTGATCGCCTCGAAGGTGAGATAGTCCCGGGCGAAATACGTGCCGACCGCGATCGCGGCGACCAGCGCCGCCAGGACGGCGATCTTCTTGGCGTTCATCGCCCCGGGACGGACCTAGACCGCCCACGGGCAGGCGGACCCCGCCTTCCTGCCGCACGGGGTCGCGCCGCGCCACCATTGCCGGCCTTCATGCGCGGGATTATATCCCGGCCCCGGCAGGCGCCCCGGGCGCGGGACCCCGCCAGGGTCAGTCCCGCGCGCAGATGTCCAGGAGCCCGGCGACGCACTCCCGCGCCGCCAGGCGCCGGATCCGGTCGCGGTCCCCGGTGTAGCGATGGCAGCCCGAACGCTCGCCGGCCGCCCGGTCCACCCAGGCGAAACAGACCTTGCCGACCGGGCCGTCGTCCCCCGCGGCGGCCGGGCCGGCGTATCCTGTCACGCTCGCGGCCGTCGTGCACGGCGTCACCGCGAACAGGCCGCGCGCCATCTCAAGCGCGGTCTCCTCGCTCACGACGCCGCACTCCTCGACAGTCCCGGCCGGCACGCCCAGAATCCCCGTCTTCAGCGACACGGAGTAGCTGACGACCCCGCCCAGGAACCATTCCGATGCGCCGGGAATCCCGGTGATCATTGCCGCGACAAGCCCTCCGGTGCACGATTCCGCGACCGCGACCTGGCGGCCACCCCGGAGCGCGGCGGCCGCGAGCTCCCGGCAGGCCTCGTCGTCCTCCGTGCAGCCCATGGTCAGCCCCCGGGCGCCCCGACGGCCAGGGCGACCGCCCACAGCGCGCACAGCGCCGCAAGTCCGGCGACCAGGTCGTCCGCCATGATGGCGGCCCCGCCGGAGAGCCGCCTCTCGACCGCGCCGATCGGCCACGGCTTGGCGATGTCCAGCGCCCGGAACAAGACGAACGCGCCGACCCAGTAGGCAGGCCCGTCCGGCGAGAGCACAAGCACAAGCAGGAACGCCGAGTACTCGTCGCACACGATGCAGGACGGGTCGGTCCTCCCCACCAGCCGCTCGGCGCGGGTGCACACCGGCAGGCACACCGCCGCCAGGCCGGCCGCAAGGAGCGCCTCCGCCGGCCGGCCGAGCTCGGCGCCGCGCATCGCCAGGAACATCGGGATGCCCAGCAGCGTGCCGACCGTCCCCGGCATTCTCGGGAAATAGCCCGCGCCAAAGCCGACGGCGACCAGCCCGGCGGGACTCGCCAGGACCGCGCGGCGGCCCTCACGCCCAGTGCTCATGCCCGTCTGTCGCCTGCCTCTTGGTGATGTCCTTGCCGTCTTGCAGCAGCACGACCCCATCGCCCTTCGCCACCGTGCCGATCCGGGTGATCCGGACCCCGGCCTGCCGGGAAAGCTCGGCGATCGCCTCGCCCTTGTCGGCGGGCGCGCCGAACAGCAGCTCGTAGTCGTCGCTCGCCCCCAAGGCGGTCGCGAGCGGATCGACCCCCTGCGCCTCCGTGAGCCCGGCCGACAGCGGCAGCTCCCCGGCGTCCACCCGGACCATGGTCCCCGACGCCTCGGCGACAAGCCGAAGGCTCTTCCAAAGCCCGTCGGAGACGTCGATCGCGGCGGTGGCGTACGCCGCGATCGCGAGCCCGACCGCGACCCGCGGGGACGGGTCCTGGTGGCGCCCGACCGCCAGGCGCGACGCGGTCGCGCTGTCGAGGCGCGCCCGGCCCTCGATGAGCAGAAGCCCCAGGAGCGCCTCGCCCGCGTCCCCGGTCACCCACACATGGTCGCCGGGACGCAACCCCGAGCGCCTGAGCACGCGCCGTCCCGCCCGCCCGCAGACAGTCGCCGTGACGGCGATCGTCGGGCCGGCCGACATGTCGCCGCCGACGATGTCGAGCCCGTGCTCGGACGCCATCTCCGCGAGCCCCTCGGCGAACCCGGCAAGCCACTTCTCCGACGGCCTCGGGTGCGAGAGCGCCACCGTCGCGCACATCGGGGCCGCGCCCATCGCCGCCAGGTCCGACAGGCCCACGGCCAGGGCCTTGCGCCCCAGGAGCCGGGGGTCCGCGCCACGCAGGAAATGCACCCCCTCCGTCAGCGTGTCGGTCGAGATCGCGAGCCCCGACACGTCCTTGACGCCGACGATGGCGGCGTCGTCGCCGGGCCCGACCCGCACCGAATCGCCCTGCGGGAAGTTGAAAAACTTGCGGAACGCGGCGGATTCGCCCACCCCCGACTTGCCGGGACGCTCCTCCTCTCCGGCGTCCGGGCCGACGTTGTCGACGCTGTCCTTGACAATGCTGTCGAGCACGCCGTTGACGAGCCGGTATCCCCCCTCGGCCCCGTAGCGCTTCGTGACCTCGATGTACTCGCTGATCAGGACGCCCGGCGGGGTGCCCAGCCCCGAGCGGAACTCCGCCAGCGCCGTGCACAGCGTCGCGTTCTCCACCGCGCTGACGTCGGCGCGGTCCCGGTCCAAGAAGGCCGAGAGGCTCCGGTCGATGTCGCCGCGCAGGCGCTCGAACGAGTCGACGAGCGTGAGCAGCATCGCGGCCTCGCCCGCGCCGACCATCCGCGTGACGGCGTCGCTGTCCTCCTCAAGTGCGAGGCACAGCACGTCGCCCAGCGCCCTCGGCCCCGGCACGCCACGGTTCGCGAGCATCAGGAACACCGACCGCATCGCGAGCTCGCGGGCGATCCGCCGGGGACCGGGCATCAGACCCGGAAGTCCGACACCACAAGTTCCGCGATGGTGTCCACGCAGTGGCGCGCCTTCCCGCGCGCGCGCTCCAGCGCCTGCGCCTCGGTGTCGACCGTCAGCACCCCGTTGGCGACCGGCAGCGACGCCTCCAGCTGCACCTGCATCAGCCCGGCCGCAGAGGTGTTCGCCACCACCTCGAAATGGTGCGTCTCGCCGCGAATCACGCAACCGAGCGCGATCAGCCCGTCAAGCAGGGGCTCGCCCGCGTCGTCCTCCTCCATCGCCAGGCACTGCGACGCGAACGGCAGCTCCAGCGCGCCCGGGACGAAGTGCCGACGGTCGGCCGGGATCCCCAGCTCGCCCATCGCCTTGACGCACTCGTCGAGCATGACCTCGACGACCCCGCGGTTGAACCGCGAGGCCACGATCGCCACGCGCATCGCCTGGCAGTCTTGGCGGGGCACCCGCGGCGCGGACCGCACCAAGCCGCGCGGGCCGTCGCCGCCGGACGTCACGGCCGGCCGTTTCCCACGCTTCCCGGAAGGGGCTGGCCGGCGAGAGGGCTGCATTCACACTCCTGTTGGACAGGGGGCCCTCCGCAAGGCAGACCGGTCCCCAGCTCGCGGGAGTCTAACCGACCGGCGGTTGCCCGGTCGCGCCCGGTTCCGGCTCGATGATCTCGACGACGTCCAGGTCGAACCCCGCGAACGCCGGCAGCCTCAGCTGCCCCGACAGGATGCGGATCTTGCGCGCGCCCAGCGCGTGCAGGATCTGGGCGCCGATGCCGTACGTCCTCACGCTCATGTGCTCCCCGCCGCGGTGGGGCGCCGGGGGCGAGTCCCCCTCCCGCTTGCGCCCGGCGAGCAGGCGGCGCGCGAGCGTCCCCCCGCAGTCGAGCAACAGGAGGATCCCGCACCCCTCCTCCCGGATGCGCCGCACCGACTCGTCGTAACTCCAGCTGCGCCACCCAAGGCCGTCGCCCAGGAAGTCGAACACGCTCGGGTCGGCCATGACGCGCACCAGGCAGGGCGAGTCCTTGCCGACGCGCCCGCGGACCAGCGCGACGTGGATCCGGTTGTCGATCCCGTCCTCGAAGACGTGGGCGACAAACCCGTCGGCCGGGCGGCCCACCTCGAACTCGTCGACCTTGGCGACCAGCGACTCGGTGCGCGCCCGGTAGTGGATCAGCGACTCGATGGTCCCGAGACGCAGCCCGTGCTCCCCGCTGAACCGCTCCAGGTCCGGCATGCGCGCCATCTGACCGTCCTCCCGCATGATCTCGCAGATCACGGCGCTCGGCGCCAGCCCGGCCATCCGGCACAGGTCGCAGCCGGCCTCGGTGTGGCCGGCGCGCACCAGCACGCCGCCCGGCTCCGCCATGATCGGGAAAACGTGCCCGGGCATCACCAGGTCCGACGGCCCGCTCCCGGGGTCGGCCAGCACCCCGATGGTGCGCGCGCGGTCGTGCGCGGAGATCCCGGTCGTCACACCCGTCGCCGCCTCGACGGAGACGGTGAACTTGGTGCCGTAGGGCGAGGAGTTCCCGTTCGCCATCGGCGTCAGCCCCAGCCGGGCGCTGTCCTCGCGCGTGAGCGTCACGCACACCAGCCCGCGGGCGTGGGTGACCATGAAGTTCACCAGCGCGGGCGTGACCTTCTCCGCGGCGAACACCAGGTCCCCCTCGTTCTCGCGGGCCTCGTCGTCGACCAGCACCACGACCTTTCCCCTCGCGAGGTCGTCGACGATGTCCTCGATCCTGGAGACCATGTCAGGCGGCGGCGGCCTTCTTGCCCGCGTCCAGCAACGCCTTGATCTGGAGGCCGACGATGTCGGCGAGCACGACGAACAGCAACACCACCTGCATGGGGATCGACAGCCCGAGGAACTCCCAGGCGATCACCCCGCAGTCGGCGTTCGCGTCGAAGGCGCGCTCGACAATCTCGATCAGCCCGCGCGCCGCGTCGCTGTCGGCCAGGCAGTCCACCGGCATCTCCTCGGGGGGGCGGTTCTGCAGGTAGACGTGCCGGAAGGCGAACACGAACCCGAACGCCAGCGCCACCAGGTTGCCGATCGCCAGCCCGAAGTGGACCTTCCGGCGCCCGGCGCCGACCAGCGCGTGGGAGAGGAAGATCACGGCCATCACCCCGACCACGATCCGGTCCAGGATGCACAGCGGGCAGGGCTCCAGGAGCAAGTAACGCTCCATGAAGAAATAGGCGATCGCCAGCGCCAGCACGCAGATCGCCGAGCCCGCCGCGCCCAGCGGGCGCACGGTGAGCAGACGGGAGATCACGGCGCCTCGATCACCGCGACCACGTGGGGCATGATGCGCTCGACGATCACCCGGATGCCGGCGGCGTTCGGGTGCAGGGCGTCATCGAGCTTCAGCGAGGGGTCCAGCGCGACCCCGTCGAGGAAGAAGGGGTACAGCGCCACGCCGTGCTTCTCCGACAGCTCGGGGTAGATCGAGTTGAAGTCGGCGCCGTAGTCCTCCCCCAGGTTCGGCGGGGCGTACATCCCGGCAAGCAACACCTTGATGTCGCGGGAACGGATCGTCTCCAGCATGCTGTCGAGGTTCTCGCGGGGCACCCGGGGAGGAAACGCCCGCAACGCGTCGTTCGCGCCCAGCTCCAGGATCACGATGTCGGGCTCCCACCTCAGCGCATACTCGAGGCGCGCGCGCCCGTCCGCCGTCGTCGCCCCGGAGACCGCCGCGTTCCTCACGACAACGTCGAAGCCGCCGTCGCGCAGGCGCCGCTCCAGCACCGGGGCGAACCCCTCCCCGTCCTCCAGCCCGTACCCGGACGAGAGGCTGTCGCCGAACGCCATGATGCGCAAACCGGCGTCGGCGCCGTGGACCGCGCCCGACAGCAACGCCAGCGCGAACAGGGATAGAATCCGGCGCAACATACGCCGGGAATTCTACACATTGGCCAGCAACGAAACCGCCATCCGCCTGCATGACGTCGGCCTTGCGCTCAGCAACGGCGAGCGCACGGTGCAGGTGCTCACCGACATCAACCTGGAGGTCGCGGCCGGGGAGAAGATCGCCCTGGTCGGCCCGTCCGGCTCGGGGAAGACCTCCCTGCTCACGCTGGTCGCCGGGCTGCAGCCGCCGACCGCCGGGAGCGTGTCGATCCTGGGCCGCCCGATCGACGGGACCTCCGAGGACGATCTCGCGCGCCTGCGCGGCGCCAACATCGGCATCGTCTTCCAGAGCTTCCACCTGATCCCGACGATGACGGCGCTGGAGAACGTCGCGATCCCGATGGAGCTGGCGAACAAGGGCGGCGCGGAGGCGACCGCCCGCGAGTCGCTGGAGGCCGTCGGGATGGCCCACCGGCTGGACCACTACCCGCACCAGCTGTCGGGCGGCGAGCAGCAACGGGTCGCGATCGCGCGGGCGTTCACCAACCGGCCGCGGATCCTGCTGGCGGACGAGCCGACCGGCAACCTGGACGTCGACACCGGGAAGCGCGTCGTCGAGACGCTGCTCGGGCTCGTCGACGCGAACAAGACCACGCTGATCTTCATCACCCACGACGCGAGCCTGCTGGAGCCGTTCGACCGGGTGGTGAGGATCCGCGACGGGCGGATCAATGGCGCCTGACGCCGCGCTCGCCTGGACGCTCACCCGGCGCGAGCGCCGCGGCAGCGCGCGCTCGTTTGTGGTCGCCGGGTGCGCGATGGCGCTCGCGGTGTCGATCCTGTCGGTGGTGCTGTGCGTGGCGGACTCGTTGCGGGCGGCGATCGACGACGACACCAAGTCGCTGATCGGGGGCGACATGGAGCTCGAGCTGGTGACGCGCGGGTACCGCGACGAGGAGCTGGAATGGCTCGGCCGGAACACGGCGGCACACTCGCACGTGACCACGGCGCGCGTGATCGCCCGCACGCCGGAGCGCCAGCAGCTGGTGTACCTCAAGGCGGTCGATGACAGCCACCCCCTGCTCGGGACGCTGGAGCTCGAGGAGGGGACGTACTCGCCGGCCATGCTGGAGCCGGAGGACGGCGGGGCGTTCCCGGCGGTGGTCGCCGCCGACCTTCGCGAGCTCCTCGGGCTCGATGTCGGCTCCAGGTTCGCGGTCGGGTCCGCCGACCTGGTTGTCGCGGCGTTCATCGCGAGCGAGCCGGACCCGAACCTCCGGGTCTGGGTCAACGCCCCGCCGCTGCTCGTCTCCCCGGCGGCGTGGCGGGCGAGCGACCTGGAGCGGCCGGGCAGCATCGTGCGCCGGCGGATGCGGGTGCTGTTCCCCGACGGGACCGACGGCGGCGCCTGGCGCGAGGCGCTGGGCGAGGCGTTCCCGGACGCCGGCTGGGAGATCGAGACCCACCAGTCGGCGCTGGACAACTTCTCCAGGGTGGTCGCGCGCCTGGAGACGTTCCTCGCGCTCGCGTCGCTCGGCACCATCCTGATCGCCGGCATCGGCATCGGCAACACCGTCAGCACGTTCCTTCGCTCGCGCATCGCCACCATCGCGGTGCTCAAGACACTCGGCGCCACCTCCCGCCTGGTGCGCTGGACGTACCTCATCCAGATCTGCGCGATCTGCGTCCTGGGCGCGCTGGCCGGCGCGCTGATCGGCGTGGGCGCCACCCACCTCCTGGTGCCGCTGCTCTCGGAACACCTGCCGATCGAGGTGCGGACCGTCGCCGGGCCCGCGACCGTCGGGACCGCCGTCCTCTACTCGCTGATGAGCGCGCTGGTGTTCGCCCTCCCGCCGCTCCACCGGTTCTCGCTGACCAACCCCACCCTGCTGTTCAACTCGACCGCCGTCGCGGCCGCCTACGAGCCGGCGTCGATGCCGCCCAGGGCCTGGGCCGGCCCGGTGATCGTCGCCGCGTTGCTCGTCGCGCTCCTGTTCGCCACGGCGGCCGACAAGCGGATCTTCTACTGGACCGTCGTCGGCATCGTGGCCGCGCTCGCCCTGTTCGCGGCGCTCGCGCGCGTCCTGGCGGCGGGCGCCGGGCGCGTGACCGGGGGTCCGCTCCCGGTGCGGCTGGCGTTGCGCAACGTCGCGCGCGTCCCGCTGCAGCTGCGGATGGGGATGGTGTCGTTCGGCGTCGCGCTCACGTCGATGACCGCGCTGCTGCTGACGCAGTCGAACCTGGACGACCAGCTCGGCGGGGACCTCCGCGAAGCCTCGCCCGACTTCTACATGGTCGGCATCCAGTCCTTCCAGCGCAAGGAGCTCGCCGCGCTCACGCGGGAGCACGGGCCCGACGCCCGGATGATCCTGCTCCCGTTCCTGCGGGGAGGCATCACCGAGCTGGCCGGGACCCCCGTCGAGGAAATCGAGCCGCCCGAGGAGTACGACTGGGTGCTCGACAACGACCGCGGCATCACCTGGATCGAGCGATCCGACGAGGAGCCGGGGGTCTCGACCGCCGCGAGCCTAGTGCCGGACGAGTGGCGCGCCTCATTGGAGCTAGGCGCCCCGCTGGAGGTGTCGTTCGACGGCGGCGCCGCCGAGGCGCTTGGCATCGGCCTCGGGGACTCCATCAAGCTCAGCATCGACGGCCGCCCGTTCGATGCTGAGCTTGATCACCGACCTGCGCCCGATCAACTGGCGGGACCTGCGCGTGAACTTCGTGATGGTGTTCTCGGAGAACAAGTGGGAGGACATCCCGACCGGCTACCTGGGCGGGGCGCACCTCCCGGACGAATCCGTCGGGCGCTACCAGCGGGAGGTGACGGAGCGCTACCCCAACGTGACGCTGATCGCGACCAAGGACATCTTCGCCGCGGCCGAGCGCATGATCGGCAACGTCAACGCCATCATCAACACGATCACGCTCGTCGCCGTCCTCACCGGGCTCCTCGTCATCGGCACGACGATCGTCGAGGGACAGCAGATGCGCACGCTGCAGTCGGTCATCATGCGCGTGCTCGGCGCCAGCCGCCCGCGGCTGACCGCCGTGTTCTGCATCGAGTTTGTCGTCATGTCCGGTCTCGCGCTGTTGCCGGCGATCCTGCTCGGCAGCCTGTGCGCGTTCCTCGTGATCACCCGGCTGTTCGAGCTCGACTGGGGCATGGACCTCGGCGCCGCCGGGGCCGTCGCCGGCGCGCTGGTCGCCGTCTCGCTGGCGGCGGGGATTGTGAGCATGCGCTCCAGCCTGACGCAGCCGCCGCTGAAGTACCTGCGCAACGACTGAATGGCGGACGGCGACGCCCGGGTGCGCCTGTTCGTTGCGTGGTTCCCGGACGCGCCGCTGCTGGAGCGTCTTGCCGACCCCCGGCTTGAGTCTCTGCGGGAGATCGGGCGGCGGGTGCCCGACCCCAACCGCCACGTGACCGCGCTGTTCATCGGCGACACGCCCGAAGACGAAACCGACGCGATCCGGGCCGCGGTCGACGAGGCGGCGTCAACCCACCGCGCCTTTCCCTTGGTGCCGGACCGGCTGGCGGTCCGGGGATCGCCCCGGAATCCCATGCTGTGGGCGATGTACCGGCCGAGCCGGCCCCTGCAGTCGATCCGCGACAGCCTCGTGCGCTCGATCGGGCGCGAGCCCCTGTCCGCGCAGGCGGCGACGGTCACGCCGCACATCACGCTGTTCCGGTTCCCTGCGCGGGGACGCAAACAGGCCAAGGAGATCGTCGCCCGGCACGGCGACCTCGCCGCCCCGGCAGAAGTCGACCACCTCACGCTCGTGGCATCGCGACTCACCCGGGAAGGAAGCGTCTACACAAGGCTCCACACGCGGACGCTCGCGCCCAGGCGTCAGGACTGATCGGGCGCCCTCCAGTCGCCGGACTTGCCGCCGCCCTTCTCCAGAAGGCGGATCCCGGAGATCTCCATCGTCCGGTCCACCGCCTTGCACATGTCATAGATCGCGACCAGGGCGCCGGCCACCCCCATGATCGCCTCCATCTCCGGCCCGGTCTTCGCCTCCGCGAACACCGCGACCTCGCACTCCACGGCGCACTCCGCCTCCAGCAGGCGGAACTCGACCTCCACGCCGTCGATCCCGATCGGGTGGCACAGCGGGACGATGTCGGCGGTGCGCTTTGTCGCGCCGATCGCGGCAACCCGCGCCACGGCGAGCACGGCGCCCTTCTCCAGCCGCCCCTCCCGGATCTTTCCGAGCGTGTCGGGGGACATCGCGATGCGCCCGCAGGCCCGCGCGTGACGCTTGGTCGCGCCCTTCCCGGAGACGCCGACCATTCTCACCCGGCCCTCCGCGTCAACGTGTGTCAGCTTGCCCATGCTCTTATAACCTCCGCTACGAAACTAGTCAGTCGTGCCTGCCCGTGTCTGTCAAGGAGAGGAAAGTGTGCCGGCGGCGTGGGTGACCGAGCGCACCAGTCGGTCACACCCCGGTCACGCAAGGCGGTCGCAGGTGTCTGCGCGCGAAACCTCCCACCCACCGGATGATCCAGACCCGCCATGTCGTTAGGGAAAGATGGCACCTCCCCGGGCCGACTACTCTGGGGTAGGCTGGTTGTCTTCCACACCTGTGTAAACTTTGATCTTCTCTTTGACACCCTTGATGTAAACGGAAGAATTCCAAGCCGTCGCACTGGTGTTCACGCCGAGAGGGTCGAGTACGATCTCGGCTAGACGGGAATTTCTTCCCAGAACATCACCGAACTGGAACGAATAGAACATGATCAACGCATCATCGGCGTCGAACACCGAATCGGAATTCACGTTTAAGGGGGATGGGTTCACATCTTCCATCCTCTGGACTGCACTCAGTATCTCGCGTGCCTCTGTGCGAGTGAAGGTACGACCGTGCCCGGAGAAGCTAATGGTGGCCAAATCCAAGTTCGCCTCCAGGGTATCGCGGAATTCGATCGCGTAAAAGGCAATCAGCCCGTCACGCGCATCGATCGTCCCGCTGGTGTCTAGATCAAGGTTCGGGTTGGTCAGCCCCGCACTTAGCTCCGACCAGGCGCTGCTTCCCTCCTCGCTTTCAGCCCGGACTCGCGCTTCGTACGGGGTCGATGACAGCAGACCGGTTATCGTGGCCGTGGTCCCAGAGCTAGTCACACCGTCTGAGGTGAACGTCCCGTTGCTGCTGTCCGTCTTCACACGCCGCTGGACTGCGTAGTTGGTGATCAGCGAGCCGTTGTCTTCCGGTGCTGCCCACGTCACCGTCAGAGTGGTGGCCCTGTTGCGGTTCGGTGGCGCCACCGTCAGAATTTCCGGTGCATCTGGCGGTGGGATGTCGGTCACCACAATCACCACGCTCATGCGCGTGTCTACCGCGGTGTCCGGTTCTCCTGACGGCGACAAGCCATCGGATGCCTCCACCACGATTATCAGGAGACGGTCGGAGATTGTCTCGTAGTCGAGAGGGTCTCCCGCCACGGTGACTTCCCCGTCCGTGCCGATGCGAAACCGGGACGCATCGGCGCCCGACAGCGTGTAAGAGAGCGTGGGATCATCGCGGTCGAATGCCGTGAATGTGCCCACAGTGACAGAGCCTTCGGCGACTGTGACGGAAGTCGATGGCGGGAACGCCGGTGCCTGGTTTCCGGTCCGCCCCTCTCCGATTTCCGACCAACCACTGTTCCCCTCGACACTGTCGGCCCGGATCCGCACCTCGTACGTGGTCGACGACGACAGGCCCGTGATCGTCGCCGTGGTCCTTCCCGCGATGGTCCAGACATTGTCCGTCGTGAACGCTCCGTTGCCGCCCGCCTTCACCCGCCACTGGACAGCGTAGGCGGTGATCACAGCACCGTTGTCCGTTGGGTTACCCCACTGCACTGTCAGATTGGTCGCCCCACCCCGAAGTGGCGCGGTCACCATCGGAGCTGCCGGGGTAGCCGGGATGGGGATGTCGGTCACCTCGATCACCACAATCAGACTCACATCGGTCGAGGGGTCTGCTGTCCCTGTCAGCGACCTCCCATCGGACACCTTCACCGTCACCGTCGAGACGCGATCGCCGGGTGTCTCGTAGTCGAGCGAATTGCCGTCAGCCACAGTGATCACCCCATCCGAGTCAATCCCAAACCGGAGCGCACCCGCACCCGATAGCGAGTAGGTGAGCATCACATCATCGGCATCGGTCGCCGGGAACGTGCCTATAGTGGCACTGTTCTCGGCGACCGTGACCGTCTTCGTCACGTTGCCCGGGAACGCTGGCGAGGCGTTGTGGGTCCGCCCTTCCCCGGGTGTCGACCAGTCACTGCTCCCCACCGCGTTCTCGGCCCGGACCCGCACCTCGTGTGGGGTCGACGATATCAGGCCAGTTATTGTGGCGGTGGCTCCCGGTCCGATGTTCACACTGGCCCCTGTGAACGTTCTGCTGCCACCAATTGTCTTCACCCGCCACTGGACAGCATAGGAGGTGATCGGGGAGCCGTTATCTGCCGGCGGGACCCACGACACCAACAGGGTGGTTGTCCCACTCACGGTCGCAGGGGTCACTGTCGGCACCATCGGGGGTGTCGGCCGGGAGGCAGTGGTCACCACAACCGCCACCTCCAAGCTCGCGTCAACTGAAAGGTCCGCATCCCCGGACAACGACCTGCCGTCCGACACATGCACCGTAATCGTCAAGGTGGGAGTGTCAGGCGTCTCGTGCTCGAGCGAGTGCCCAGGTAAGACAGTGACCTGCCCACCCGGACCGGCCCCAAACACGGACGCGTCCGCACCTGAAAGCGAGTAGGTAAGCGTGGGATCATCGGGATCGATTGCAGCGAACGTGCCAACAGTGGCGGCACTCGCGGAGACCGTGACCGTCATCGCCGCATTGATCGGAAACGCTGGCGGGGCATTGTCGGTCCGCCCCTCTCCTGCCCTCGACCAACGGCTGCGTCCCTCCGGATTTTTTGCCCTGACCCGCACCTTGTGCGGGGTTGACGATGCCAGACCGGTTATCGTGGCGGTGGCCCCGGGTCCGATGGTCACGTTGTCCGATGTGAAGCTCTCGCTGTTGACTCCCGTCTTTGCGCGCCACCGGACATCGTAGTTGACCGAAGGACCGCTGTCCGCCGGGGGCGACCACGACACCAGCAGGATGGCTGTGCCCCCCACAGCCGCCGCGACCACCGTTGGAGCCGCTGGCGTGGTTGGTGGCAGGACGTCGGTCACCACGATCACCACGTCTCTGCGTGCGTCAACTGATGTGTCCGTGTCCCCGCTTAGCGATCTGCCATCGGACACGTTCACCGTCACTGTCAGGGTGGGAGTGCCAAGTGCCTCGTAGTCGAGCAGGCTGCCTGATCTGACGAAAAGCGTCCCGCCTGAGTTGATCCCAAGCAAGGTCGCACCCACGCCGGACAGCGAGTAGGAGAGTGTGGGATCATCGGGGTCAGTTGCCGCGAACGTGGTGCCGACAATAGCGGTGTTTTCGGCAATTGTGACTGTCCTTCCCTCACTGCCCGGGAACGTCGGCGGAATATTGTTGGTCCGTCCTTCCCCGGCCTCCGACCAACCACTGCGCCCCTCAGGGCTGTTGGCCCTGACCCGTACCTTGTGCGGGGTTGACGATGCCAAGCCGGTTATCGTGGCGGTGGGCCCGGGTCCGACCGTCACGTTGTCCGCCGTGAAGCTCTCGCTGTTGGCACCCGTCTTCGCGCGCCATCGAACATCGTAGCTGACCGAAGAGCCGTTTTCCACTAGGGGAACCCACGACACCGACAGTGCGGCCGTCCCGCCCACGGCCGCCGGGGTCACTGTCGGCGCAGCGGGAGGAAGCGGCGGCGGCACGTCAGTCACGGTGATCGTCACGACCACGCTTGCGTCAACCGAGGGGTCCACGGTCCCGGACGGAGACTTGCCATCAGACACCTCCACCGTCACCGCCAAGGCGCGATCACCGGG
>CAZZIL010000103.1:0-3116 GCA_964654265.1 uncultured Gammaproteobacteria bacterium
CCTGTCCTCTCGGCGCGCGTGTCACGGCAGGCCCGCAGACTCTCGCCAGTGCGGACACGGGAGGCCACATCATGGGTGACACAAAGAACGAGGTTGCGACTTGCCAGGCGTTGCTCGCGGCGGAGTCCGAGGCGACGGTGGGGAAGATCGTCCTGGCCCCAACCGGGGTGTTCGCCCGCGGGAAGTGGGAGCCCCTGGATGGCAGGATGAGTTCAGAAGGTTGGCGGCGCGTGGGGCCGCATCCACCGTGATAACGATCGCCGAATCCCTTCCGCGAATCATTGGGAAGTCACTCGCCTCACAAGACGACGAGCAGCCACCTCCGGGCACTTCCGGCGGCCGTGCCGCAAGACCGTTCCTTCCTCTAGCCGCTTCCACCACTTCCGTGCCGGATCCAGTCGGTCGCCTTTCTCATCTCCCCGGGTCCCACCCGGCCGGACTTGGCGTAGACGATCCGGTAGTCGAACTTGCTTGTCTCGAGCTTGGCGAACCTCTCGACCACCTTGGCCTTCCGTCGCACAGTCTCATCGTCTCTCATCCCCCAGTCTTCCACCTCCACGACCAGGAACTCCCCATTCTCCCGGACGATCACAAAGCCGGGGAAATAGTTGTGGCGGCGCCCATCGACCCCTGAGTACTCGAAGAAAAAGTCGGTCTTGTCGGGGTCCTTCAGCCCGCCCGTGTACAGGAGCGCGCGAATGTCCCCCGGGTCCGCGTTCAGGCCATCGAGCGTCTTCCGAAAGAAGTCCATCTCGGGCCGGCTGTCGAAAAGGTACGGGACGTAGTGGTAACTGACATCGTGTTTGTCCGCCACGGTGTGCGTGTCGCAGAGCAGTCCCGGTCGCCCCACGGTCTCGTGGCGCGACTTGGCGCACCGGATTCGGTGGACGAGTTGGCCGTTCTCCTCCTCGAACAGGGGATTCCCGTCCTCGTCGCGCAAGCGAATCAGGGCCACGCTCTCTGTGGTCTCCCCTTCCACGACCCGGTACTTCGGCAGTTGCCGCTCCACCTGCCAAGCCAAGTCGGGGAGGTGATCCTTGGGGACCAATCCGCCGGGGTAGAGCCTCCGGAATTCCGTCAGCGTCTCCAGGTGCGGCAGGTGGTAGTTCGAGGCAATGCGCCAGGCGGCCCTGAGACAGTCGGTGTGGGGATTCTCCGGGGGTTGCGCAAGGACGCCCCCCTCCGAGACGGGTGTTGCCGCCTCTTGGCCAAGCGCGCGGCTGAACATTCTCGCGGGCACCGGGATGCCGGGAGTGCGGCCCTTGCCGGGGAGCGTGAGGCGGACCCTTTTGGGGACGGGCTTTTCCGGAACCAGCCGGTGCACGGGGAAGGAGACCTCAAGCCTTGGCAGGTCTGTCTTGGCGATCCTGAGCTTGGTGACCTTGGAGAGGGCCGCCAGGCGGGAGAGATTCGACAGGCCTGTCCGGAAGTTTCGCAGGAGTTCCCTGTTCAGCGCGTCCGCGTTCGTTGTGTCAAGGTAGATTCGTGCGGGGTGCGTGTTGCCGGCCACCTGCCGCAGGCACCGTGTCGAGGCCTGCAGGATGAACGTGCCGGATGCCTGCTCCCCGATCAGCGCGCAGGCGAACAGACTGGGACAGTTCCATCCCTCCACGCCCCTTCGGGCCAACAGGATGACGCGCGCATCGTTCCCGGGGTTGTTCAGGTCGTTGAATTTCGCGGCATCCTCCTTGGTTGACCCCGGGGTGTTGACCAGGACCTGTGCCGGGTCCTCGCCGATCCTGGCCATTGCGCGCGTGACCACGCGGGCGGCGCTCTTCAGGTGCCTGACGGTCTTGAAGTAGAGGGCGATCTTCGCCCGCGCGCCATCCGGGAGGCGCACGTCACCGTAGTGGCGGAAGAAGTCCTCGACGATGTCGCCGATGACGGCGTCGCCCGATCCCCCCTCGATGTCGTACAGGCGAACCCCCTCGGCCAAGCGTTTCAGGATGTCGTCCCTTATCCCTTCCCCGGGTCCGTACCAGAAGACCACCTCCTTGAGTGTCTGGCGGTTGTCGTAGGGCGTCCCGGCCGTGTTCACCGCCGCGACAAGGGGGGTCGCCTTGTTGATGAGGTCCACAGTCTCCCGCACGCGCCCGATCTGCTCCGCCGGGTTTCCGTAGGTGTGGCGGGCCTCGTCCGAGAACACCCCAAGGTCCGGCAGGGTCGCAATGTGCTTCAGCCGCGTGTACGCCAGCGGCCAAACCTTCCCGGACTCGGGCCGGGGCTGCCGGGTTTTTCGCGCGACCACCAACCCGATCCTCTCCGTGTCCGTGACAATCAGGTTGTGCGAGCTTCCCTCCAGCACATGGATGCCGCGGCGCCTTTTGGGCGGGAAGTCCACCTTCAGGTTCGCGAGAAACTCGTCGCGGTTCCCGGGCGGCAGCACGAGGTCGAACGGCATCTCGCTGATCTCGCGCAGGCCATCGGCGATCGCGCGGGGGGCGAACACCAGCGCGTTTCTCATGAAGCGGACCTTGCCCGGCGGATACCGCAAGGACATGCAGAACTCGGTGGCGATGATCGTCCCGATCAGCACGGTCTTTCCCGCGCCCGTTGCCAGAGCCAGGATGTAGCTGGGGTAGTCGAGGCAGACCAGCTCCCTGAGCGTGTCGAGTCCCTTCTTCCTCACGAGGTCGTTGTCCGTCCGGACCTTGTCGATGATGTCGTCCGCGGTCACCCACTCAAGGGCGTCGGAGGACAGGGGAATCCCCAGTGCCGCCACGAAGTCCGGGAGCGCAGGGTAGTATTCCCGGTAGAGGTCCAGGATGCGGGGTGTCTTCCGCACCAGCCGCAGGTACCAGTAGGTCTCGAGTGCCCGGAGCTGTGGGTGCCGGAGGTAGCGTAACGTTCCGTCCCCGGGATCCCCCTTCCACTGCCACCGGAGCAACTCCCCGATCAGAGGGAAGTCGGGGCAGTCATAGCCCTCATTGCGCCACGTCTCGCTGTCCTCGGCGAGCCTCTGGTGGAGCGTCGGCAGGAGATCCGGCCCGGTTTGCGTTGCCATGTCGGCTCTCACTCCCGGCAGGGAGGGACGGGAGGGGGGGCGCCGGAGACGACCTCCTCCCGGGTGAAGGGGAGGCGATGCTCGCGCAACAAGGCGCTGCTCTGTCGGCGTG
>CAZZIL010000104.1:0-2259 GCA_964654265.1 uncultured Gammaproteobacteria bacterium
CGAACTGCTCCCTCTGGCGCAGGTAGGCAATGAGCATGCGCAAGACATCCACCCGCATCGCCATGGTGTGCTCAACACAGGCCTCGCCGCTCGCCAAGTCCTTCGCCGTGCTTGCCGGTGGCCGCTCGGAGGCGACCGTGAACGCGAACCTCGCCAGTCGGATGATCAGGTCGCCGTGCTCCTTGGCGACAGGCTGGCCGAGGTGCTCGTCCAGGAGCACCCACTGTATCTGCTCGCAGGACCTGGCAAGGACGCCATCCCATCCCGCGAAGGAGTTTATCGGCCCGCTGGGACCCGACTTGTTCTTGGGGAAGGGAGACGCCTCCCCCGAGTCGAGGAGACCGGGGAGCATCCTGAACAGGGGCGCCCAGTCCGTCTTGTGCAGGACCGACGCGTCAGATCGGGTCGCGAACCGGATCGAGAACGACAGCTCCGCCATCTCGGCCGCAAGCGCATCGCCGGTCGGGTCGGCCTCTCGGTCAAAGACCAGCGCCGGGCCCGGCGCGCGGGCACCACTCCCGTCCACGGAAGGCCTGGTCTCTGCGCCCCGGTCCGGTGACGAACCCCTGTTGTCGGCAGGTGTCCCGCGGTCATCGGTGGGACGGCGGCGGATGTCCTGCCCGGGAGGAGCCTTGAGGGCGATGCCGCCCAAGGCCGTCCCGCCGCCAGTGTCGTGGCGAATCCCCCACGCCGCTTCCCACAGGCTGGCCAGGAAGTCGGCGAACTGCCTGCCTCTCTCTTTCAGGATCGTGCCCATCTCCGACCTCTCTTCCCCCTTGCCAGACATTGTAACATCAACGCACCCAAGGGGCAAGGCAGGCGTGCCCGGCGCGCTCCCTGTCGTTGTCGACGGTGAGTCGGTCCGGCAGTGCGCGCGCGTGCACCCGCACCACCAAGCTGGCAGCGGTATCTTGCCCCCCTTTCCGACGCTGGCGGCGGCGCGCGTCAGGCTGGCCTACGACGGGGGGGGGGGATCCCGAGGAGCACGCGTTGCCCCGGCACCTGACCGATGTCGCGCCCGAGATGTGCCACGACAACCAAGCGCCGAGCGCGGCCCGGTCCGCGCCGGCATCGCACGGGAAGGACTCCCCCGGCGCCGGATCGCAAGCGGAGGGGTTGAGCCCGGCCATGCGGCACCGGGCCGGGCGAACACCCGCGCGACCCGATGGGCCAGCACCTCGTGGTCCGGCGGGGTGGTGGTCGCGGTGCCCGGTCGGGTTGCGCGAGGCAGACTGCGGCGGCTGAACCGGCCTCGGCGCGGGTCGCGCCATGGCATCGTGCCGGCGCGCCCGGACCGGCCGGACTGTGATCGCGCCCCCACAGCCAACCTGGCGGACCGTCATGGCGCGGCGCAGCAACTCGCACAAGGAGGGTGCGAAGACGCGGCCGGATCCGTCCCGGCGTCCGACGGTCGCCGAGGTCCACGCGCGGACCGGCGTGGGCAAACCGATGTTGGTGAAGTGGCGGCGCAAGCTGTCGGAGGACGGCCGGAACGCCGGAGCGGATCCGTCGGCGCCGTCTCGGGCGCGGGCGGTGACGCTGGCGGACAACACCGAGCAGCTGGTGCATGAGGCGAAGGAGACCTGCCACCGCGAGCCCAGGATGTCGCGCAGGTAGCCGGAGGATGCGCGCGACACGCTTGCCAGCGATGAGCGGGCCGCGCCCAAGGCGCGTTGCGCCAGGCCGTGCGCGAACGCGAGCAAGGGCGCACCAGCCGGGGCGTTGCGCGCGGTCACAGGGCATCGCTGGCGCCCCGGGGGCGAGACGCCCCGACAGCGGGTCGCCGGGAGAGGAAGAACCCGGCCGAGCGGCACGAGGAGGCGTTGCGCGCGATCGCCGAGGCGCGGCGCCGCGGCACCACGCCGGAGCGGGCGTGCGCGACCGCGCGGGGGGCGGCGTGCGCACCCACCTGGCGCCGGAAGGTCCTGGCGGCGGCGAGCACCGTCGCCAAGAGGGGGGGTGTGCAGAGTTTTGTGTTTTCGGGGAGAATCCACCAGCGCGAAGGAGAGCACGTGACAGAGCAACCGACACCCGACCGGGCCAGGCGGCGCCAGCCGCCGCCGGGGTCGCCCCCGGGGGCGGCCCGGCCCGCGGGTTCAGCCGGGACGCGCGCGGGACGCCGGCCGCCCGCGAAGCGGGCGGGCGTCAGCGGCCCGCCCCGGAACGCCCCGTCCCCGGCGCAACGGGTCGCGGGGGCCGTGTCAGAGCATCTTGATTATGTCCGCTTTCCGGGCACACTGATTATGTCCGCTGGGGGCG
>CAZZIL010000105.1:0-2297 GCA_964654265.1 uncultured Gammaproteobacteria bacterium
CCGACGCGGTTGTCGACATGGCCCGCGTCGCCCCCGGGGAGATGTGCGAGGTCGTCGACCTGTTCCTGCAATCGTGCGTTGCCTTGCGGAGCCGACGGCTCCCGTACCTCAGGGAGGAGGGCAGCTGGCTCAAGGCGACCAGGATCCTCCTTGCCCGCGACGACGTGGGCGCGCAAGAGCGCGACCGCCTCCGGGAAATCGAGCGCATGCTGCAGCCGGACGAGACCGCGTCCCCGCCGAGGCGGCCCGCCTCCGGGAACCCGGGGATCGCCGGGGAAAACACCCGCGCGGCATGATCTGCGTTGTCGGCGCGGGCCTCAGCATTGACGCGGGGGTGCCGGGAATCGCGGGCCTGCAACAAAGGGTCAATCGCAAATTCAGGGGGACACCCAAGACACGGCGCGGCGCATCGTGTCGCCCGCCAGCAGATCAGGGGGTGACCCACCCGGCTCGGCACACACGACAGGCAGGGGTCCGACCTGGGTCCTCGGGTACTCGTTCCACGATGTCGGGGTGAACGCGATGCTCGGGGCCTTCGTGGCGCAACGCAAATGCGACCGGGTTGTCGTGCTGTCGAAGTTCCCGGCCCCGCCGGGGCGGTACCGGGAGTTCGCCAGGATCCGGGAGATCCTTCGCGGGAGCGGCCGCGTGGTGTTCGTCTCCGGCACCGCGGAGAACCTGTCGCGCGGGGACTACGACCGCCTGCTGTGCCCGGCGCGTGATTCCCGGGGACCGTAGGCGGGCGCTCAAGCGGCCGGGCACCGGGGTGTCGCTCACGGCCGGCAACCACGACGTCCTGGTGCGCCGGCGCCTCGAGGCGGACGGGATCGGCGAGGACGGGTTCGTCCGCCTGTCGCAGGAGGTCGAGGCCCGCCGGGAGAGCGGGCGGCGGACCGGGGGCATTGACAGATCGCGGGGCCTGTGGCATTGTCACGGGCCACGCGAACGGAAGGAACAAGGGGGGAGCGATGGACAGAGACGCCATTCCGGTCATCAAGGGGCCGGTGCTGAGGGCGGGGCCGCCGCTGGTGGCGGGCGTGATCACCGTGGAGAAGCTGATCCGGCACGCGCACGTCCCGACGCACAGGCACGAGCGCAACGAGGGCTACCAGCGGGCGGCCGGAACGGCGAGGATCAATGCGCTTGCGGCCGAGCTGGTCAAGGGGGCGGTCGATCTTCCGACGGCGGTGTTGCTCAGCCTGAGGGGTGTCGAGCCCGACGACGTGATCGAGAAGGTCGACGACCACAACCTCCTTCTTCGCCTGGACCCGGAGAAGGCGGACGCGGAGCACCGGCTGTACGTCGTCGATGGCCAGCACCGGATACTCGCCCTGGAGAAGGCGGTCGCCGACGGGACGAGGCTGCGCAACTTCAAGGTGGTGTTCACCTGCATGATCGGGGCGACCGAGTCCCAGGAGATGGAGCAGTTCTACGTGGTCAACTCCAACGCGAAGTCGGTGGGGACCGACTTGGCGTGGAAGCTCATGAAGGAGTTGGCCGGGATCGGGAAGTCTCCCCCCAAGGGAAGGAGCTGGATGTTCCTCGCGCAGGAGCTGGCGGAGGACCTCGCCAAGTCGTCCCGGCTCTGGGAGGAGCGGATCCGGTTCCCCAACATGTCGAAGGCGGCGACGACCATCCCGTCCTCGGGGCTCGCGAAGTCGTTCCAGCCGATCGCGAACAGGACGGTCCTGTTCGGGAGCCAGATCCCCGGCCAGACGCGGCTGCAGATCATCGACGCGTACTGGAAGGCGATCAGCGAGGTGTACCCCGAGGCGTTCGAGGACCCGGCGATGCACAACCTGCAGGGGGCGATCGGTGCCACCACGATGCACGAGGTGTTCCCGGACGCGTACGAGCTGGTCCGCCAGGCTGGCGATTCGCCCTACAAGGCCGAGAGCTACCGCGAGCACATCGAGGGGCCGCTGCTCGCGATCGAGCACGTCAACGGGGAAGGAAAGGTTGTGAGGGGCGCCGAGTTCTGGAGGACCGGCACGGCCGGGGCGTCCGCAAGCTTCAGCAGCGGCGCGGGAAGGCGCGTGCTCGCCGACATGCTGAAGGGCCTCTTCCCTGCCCCGGACTTCTCGGTCCCGCCGGGGGTGCCGGCGCCGGAGGAGGTGTGACCCCCCTCCCCTGACCGTCGCGCGGCGGGATCGACACGCCCTTTCCGGACGGCCCCGCGCGCGACTCGGCCCTGTGGTAGGATCGCCGCGATCCTTCCCATGGGACACGAGGGCTACAAAACAGGGCTGTTCGCCGACCGCCGTGACCGGTCTCGGCTGACGCTGGCCGTCGCCGGA
>CAZZIL010000106.1:0-7693 GCA_964654265.1 uncultured Gammaproteobacteria bacterium
GGATCACCCCAGAAATCCCCCCGGGATCTGCACCTTCAGCAGCCGGGAGAACACCAGGTGCATCGCGAGGATGAACGCGGCCGTCACCCCGACTCGGATCGCGACGGCGCGCGCGGTCCATTGCGGCGTGCCGTAGACCGCGACGATGAGGAGGAAGGCGGCGACGCTCGCGGGGTAGAACCCGGCGGCCTCGGCGGCCGCCACGTAGCCTGCGACAATCGCGAACCCGGGCGCGACCCGGCGGGCCGTCCCGGCGGGTGCGGAGGCGGGGGGCCTTCCGAGCGAGCGCGCCAGCATGGCGATGCAAAGCGCCAGCATGGTGGCGCTCACCAGCCGCGGGAAGAGGTACGCCTCCCCGTCGGCCGAGAACGACGCGATCGCCATGGCGGCCGCGAGCGCGGCGGCGGCGACCTCGCCCAGGCGGGCGCGCAGGGGGGCCAGCGGTCCCGGGGTCATCCCGGCGTCTCCGCCTGGGGGTTTTCCGGCGGGTTTTCCGCCGCGTGGCGGGTGCGCCGGCGGCTGCGCACCTCCAGCAGGATCCCGGACGCGAGCGACAGGACGATCAGGGCGATCAGCGCCAGGTTGAGCGCCCCGCCGAAGAAGTAGGGGAGCATGCCGTCGCCGGCGCTGGCGATGATTCGCCCCTGGACGTAGTTGCTCTCGGCGATCGGCCCGAGGACGATTCCGAGGACGATCGGCGCGGCGCTGAACCCGTGCTTTTGCAGGAGGTACATGCCGAGCCCGAGTGTCGCCATCACGAGGACGTCGGAGTAGGAGTGCTGGACGCTGTACGTCCCGAACACGGCGAGCACGACGACGCCGGCGGCGAGGAACGCGTCGGGGATCTGCACCACCTTGGCCGCGAGCCGGCTGATGTAGAGGCCGAACACCACCATGAGCAGCTGGCCGATCAGCAGCGAGTTGATGAACGTCCACGCCACCTCGGGGTGGTTCTCGAACAGGTCCGGCCCGGGGAATATCCCGTGGATCAGCAGTCCGCCGAGCAACACGGCGGCGGTCGGGCTGCCGGGGACGCTCAGCGTCAGCAGCGGCACCAGGGACGGCCCGACCATCGCGTTGTTGGCGGTCTCGGCGGCGACCACCCCCTCGGGCTCGCCCTTCCCGAAGCGCGCGCCGCGCGGGCTCAGCTTGCGCGACTGGTCGTAGGAGACCAGCCCGGCGATCTGTCCGCCGGCGCCGGGGATCAGGCCAACGACGGTCCCCACCGTCGACCCGACGAGAAGGGTGCGCCCCTTCGAGAGCACCGTGCGCGCGGCCGCCCGCACGGAGTGGCGCTCGATGCCGAGCAGCTCGCGCCGCCCGGAGTGGGCGCGCTCCAGCATCTCCAGCACCTGGGGGATGGCGAACAGCCCGACGAGCGCGGCGATGACGTTGACCCCGCCGGTCAGGTGCGAGGTGAACGTGAACCGCTCGACGCCCTGGATCTCATCGAAGCCGATCATGGCGATCCACAGGCCGAGGCACCCGGCGGCAAGCCCCTTGAGCACCGACCCGCCCGTCAGCGAGGCGATCACCGAGACGCCGAGCAGGGCCACCCAGAACAGGTGGGACGGACCGAACTCCAGCGCCCAGCGCGCCAGCACCGGCGTGAACAGGATCAGCACCAGGATGCCGACGACGCCGCCGACGCCCGACGAGAGGAAGCTGAGCTGGAGCGCCTCGGCGGCGCGCCCGTCCTCCGCCATCCGGTGCCCGTCGAGCACGGTGGCGATGTTGGCCGGGGCGCCCGGGATCTTGAGCAGGATGGCGCTGACGGCGCCGCCTGCGACCGTCGACGTGTAGGCAGCGCCGAGAAGGATCAGCCCGGCCGCGGGCTCCATGTGGAAGGTGAACGGGATCAGCAACGCCACCGCCATCGTCGGGCTGAGCCCCGGCAACGCGCCGAGAATCAGGCCGCCGACGGTGCCGAAGCACAGGATCGCCAAGTGCGCGGGGGTGAACACCCCCGCCATGTGGGCCAAAAAGTCCATCCCTCCCCGTGGCGCCCGATTATATGCGCGTGTCCCGTGCCCGTTTCCGGACAGGTGTCCCGGTCAGGGAAGGACGCAAAGCATCTCGAACAGGAGATTGGCCGCGGTGAGCGCGGTGTTCCCGGTGGTGTCGTAGGGCGGCGAGACCTCGACCAGGTCGCAGCCGACCAGGTTGAGCCCTGCGCAGCCGCGCACGAGCTCGAGCGCCTGCCAGCTGGTGAGACCCGCGATCTCGGGCGTGCCCGTCCCGGGCGCGTACGCCGGGTCCAGGCTGTCGATGTCGTACGAGAGGTAGACCTTGGCGTCGCCGATCGCCTCCCGCACCTCCGCGATCAGCGGGGCCAGGCTCTTCCCCCAACAGTCGGAGGCGGGCACCACCCGGAACCCCTTCTGCTCTCCCCAGCGCCAGTCCCCGGCCGTGTAGCCGCTGCCGCGCAACCCGATCTGCCAGACCTTGTCGCAGACGAGCAGGTCCTCCTCCACGGCCCGCCGGAACACGGTCCCGTGCGCGATGCGCTCGCCGAACATGAGGTCGTTGATGTCCGCGTGCGCGTCGACGTGGACCAAGGCGACCGGTCCGTGCGCCGCGGCCATCGCGCGCAGGATCGGCAGGGTCATGGTGTGGTCGCCACCGAGCGCGAGCGGGACCGCCCCGTGCGCCAGGATGCGCTCGCGGTAGAACCCCTCGATCGCCTTGACCGCCTCGCCGAGGTTGTAGGGGTTGACCGGGACGTCGCCGATGTCGGCGACGCGCAGGCGCTCGAACGGAGCCGACCCGGTCGATGCGTTGCACGGGCGAAGGAAGGCCGATTCCGCGCGGATCTGCCGGGGGCCGTAGCGGGTTCCCGACCGGTTCGACGTGCCGATGTCCATCGGCACGCCGACAAAGCAGGCGTCAAGCCCCTTGGCGTCCGGCTCGGCCGGCAGGCGCATCATGGTCGCGGGGCCGCCGAAGCGCGGCATCACGTCCCCGCCGATCGGTTCGTTGAGTCCCTCCCGCGCCGTCATCGCGGACCGTCCTCCCACGCGCCAAACAGGCGGGGCAGGTCCCCGAGCCGCGCGACCAAGCCGAGCAGCCCGAAGGTCAGCAGGACAAACAGGGTCGACACGACGGCCATGACGGGAGTATATCCGTACCGGAGGCTGTTGAAGATCTTGACCGGTAGCGTCTCGTGGGTGAACCCGATCAGCATGAAGCTGATGATGTACTCGTTGAAGCTCAGCACGAAGGCGAACCCGAAGCCGAACAGCAGGTACGGGCGGACCATCGGGAACACGACCGTCGTGTAGATCCTCCTGCGGTCGGCGCCGCACACGCGCGCGACGTCGAGCAGGTTGCGGTCGATCTGCTCCAGTCCGAGCGCGACCATCACCATCGGGAGCGTCACCAGGAAGACCCCGTGGCTGACGATCGCCGCGACCATCTTCCCGTAGCCTCCCAGCTCGGTCCAGAACACGAGGAAGCCGAGCGCGCTGACCACCGGCGGGAGCATGAACGGGAGCAGCCCCAGCCCCTGGAGCGTGCGCGCGCGCCAGCCGGTGCGCCTCCAGCAGTACAGCGCGAGCGGCAGGGCCAGCGCCAGCGCGACCGCGGCCGCCGCGGTCGCGAGCGCCAGGCTGGCGCCGATCGCCGCGACCCAGTCCCCCTTCTGGAACGCCTCCGCGTACCAGCGCAGGGACCAGCCGTCCGGCGGGAACGTCAGCTGCTTCTTTGCGTTGAACGACACGCCGACCACGACGACGATCGGCGTGACGAAGAAGGCGAGCATCGCGCCCAGGAACAGGTTGCGCGCGGCGGTCACGGCCGGGGTCCCCCCGCCTTGGAGACGCGCCCGACCGCCGCGATCAACGCCAGCGACGTGACGACCAAAAACACCGACATGGCGGCCGCGAACGGCATGTTCGACTGGTAGAGAGCCTGGTCGGTGATGTGCACCGACAGCGTCCAGTGGCGGGGCTGCCCCAGCATGGTCGGCAGCACGTACGACCCCAGCGAGTAGATGAACGTCAGGACGAAGGCCGACACGAACGCGCCCCGCATCAGCGGGACCACGACCGTCGCCACCGCGGAGAGCGGCGTCGCCCCAAGGGTGCGCGCGGCCTCGACCCACTCCCGCGACAGCCGGGTGAGCGGCGGGTAGAGGACCAGCACGACAAACGGGACGCAGATGAACACGAGCGCGAGCAGGAGCGCCCCGAAGCCGGGGGCGAACGCCCGCGGCGCGTCGATCCAGCCGGCGAGGGCGAGCCACTTGCCGATCCCGGCGGTGCGCGACAGGATCACGCTCCAGGCGAAGCCGATGACGACCTCGGACAGCGACAGCAGCGAGACCACCAGGATCAGCCCGGCGGCCTGGGCGCGCCGGCCCATGCGCGCGACGGCGTAGGTGAGCGGGAACCCGACGCACAGCGCCAGCGCCGACGCCAGCGCGCAGATCCACGTGGTGGTGAGCAGGATCCTCCCGAAGAACGGCGAGAAGAAGCGCACGTAGTTGTCGGCCTCGAACGCCGGCTCGTGCAGCCCGCCCGGCACCTTGTGGTAGAAGCTGAACGCCAGCATGATCGCGAACGGGACCAGGAAGAACACCCCGAGCGCGACCGCGGCGGCCACCCCGGGCGGCGCCCCGGCACGGAAGGAGAGGTCGGCCCCCCTCATCGCCGGCAACGGCGCGCGCGGGCGGCGGCCCGGGCCGCGGGACCGGGCGCGGCGCGCGCCGTCACGGGGAGGCGGCCCCCTCGCGCCGCGGGTAGGCCAAGCAACACTCACCCGGCAGGCGGACGCGCACCGCGTCGCCGGTCCGCCAGCGGGTGGCCGCGCCCGTGTCCCGCGGCGAGAACGCGTGCACGATGTGGGCGTCCCCGCAGTCGACGTGCACCTCGACCATGTTGCCGGTGTTGCGCACGAAGACGACCTTCCCGGCAAGCGCGCCGGCGTCCTCCCCGTCGCCGGGGGCGCCGCCGGCCGCCAGCTCCACCTTCTCCGGGCGGACCGACATCCGGACCGGGCTCCCGTCGGCGATGTCCCCGTGCCGAGCCCGCGCCGGCAGCGGCGGCGTCCCCTCCCCGACGACCACCCGGCCGGAGCGCCAAACGCCGTCGAGCATGTTGGTCGCCCCGATGAAGTCCGCGACGAACGCGCTCGCCGGGTTCTCGTAGATTTCGAGCGGCGGGCCGACCTGCTCGATCCCGCCCCGGTCCATCACGACAACCAGGTCCGCCAGCGTCATCGCCTCGCCCTGGTCGTGGGTGACGACGATCGTGGTGATTCCCAGTCCCTGCTGGAGGCGGCGCAGCTCGATCTGCATGGTCTCCCTCAAGTTCGCGTCGAGCGCGGAGGTGGGCTCGTCCAGCAGGAAGATCCTGGGCTGGCGCGCCAGCGCCCGCGCGATCGCGACGCGCTGGCGCTGGCCGCCCGACAGCTCCGAGATCCGCCGGTCGGCGGCGCCGGGCATGCGCACCAGGTCGAGCAGCTCGCGGACGCGGCGGCGCCGCGCGTCGCGGTCCGCCCCGGCGATCCTCAGCCCGTAGCCGATGTTCTCCCCCACCGACAGGTGCGGGAAGAGCGCGTGGGACTGGAACACCATGCCGATGTCGCGGCGGTGGGGCGGGAGCAGCGTCACGTCCTCCCCGTCGATGGACACGCCCCCCCGGTCGGCGGCGTCAAGGCCGGCGATGATCCGCAGAAGGGTGGTCTTGCCGCACCCGGACGGACCCAGCAGGCAGAGCAGGCTGCCGCCGGGGATGTCCAGGTGGATGTCGTTCAGCGCCCGGAACGCCCCGAAGTCCTTGGTGACCCCGCTGACCCGAAGCCGGGACACCGCCCCGCGGCCGCCTTCCCGGTCAGGACGCGATCATCTCCGCCCACTTCTGCGCGAGCCAGTCGGCCTTGGCCTCGTAGAGGTCGTAGCGCGGGATGACCGGGTCGATGTCGCTGGAGACGGAGGCGAACTCCTCGGGACTGAGGTCGAGCAGGTCCCGCCGCACGGTCGGGGCGGTCCCCACCTTGCGGGAGAGCAGCGCCTGGATGTCGGGCCGGCACATGAAGTCGATGAAGACGTGCGCCTCCTCCAGCTTCTTCGACGCCCGCGACACGGCCCACAGCCCGGAGTCGCTGATGCCCCCCTCCTTCGGGAAGGTCGACCGCACCGGGAACCCGTCGGCCGCCGTCAGCGTCGCGACGTCGTGGTAGTACTGGCCCATAGGGACCTCCCCGGACTTGAGCGCCTGCTCGAACTGCGCCTCGTCGCGGTACCACAGCGCCACGTTGGGCTTCAGCTCGGCAAGCTTCTCGAGCGCGCGGATCTGCCCGGCCTCGTCGTCAAGCGCCTCGGTCCCGCCAAAGAACGTCTTCGCGGTGACCTCCATCAGGAACGAGTTGGTGACCAGCGCGAGCAGCCCGAGCCGCTCCCGCTTGTCGTCGGCCCACATGTCCCCCCAGCTGGCCGGGGCGTCCGGGAACACCTCGGTGTTGCTCACCAGGGTGATGTACCAGGCGACGGCGCCGACGCCGTCGAGCGCGCCGTCGGGATAGCGGTGGACGAAGCCGGGAGTCACATTGCCCAGGTTGCCGAGCGCGCCCTCGTCAAGCGGCGTCCACAGCCGCGACTTCTGCCCCTTGAGCATCGACACCTGCGCGATCATCGAGACGTCGGCGGGCGCGTGGCCCGCCTGGGCGGCCGCGTTCAGCTGGGTGAGCCACGCCTCGCCCGTCGGCTCCGCCACCGACTCGACCTCTATCCCGGTCTCCCCGGTGAAGACCGGGAAGATGTGCTCGTCAAACGAATCCTTGAAGTAGCCGCCGTAGGCGCCGACCTTGAGCGAGCGCCCTTGGCCGGAGACGATCGCCGGAAAGCCCGCCATCGTCGCGGCGCCGACGGCGCCCACCGTCCCCAAGACCCGCCGCCGGGCAGGCGACGGCACAGTTTCCTTGCTTCGGGCCATGATCCCCCCTCAGTGTGTGCGTCAGAGGGGGGGATTGTAGCCGATTTGCGGCGGGGGGTGTCCCTTGGGTGCGACTGGGGGCGAGACTGTCCGGGGGTTGGCGGCGGTGGCGGCGGCCGTCGAATGGCGCCGTCGGGGATGGATCGCGGGGTCTCGCTGTCGCGTACGGCACCGTTTCCGCGGGTGCCGTTTCGTGCTGTTCCCTTCCTGCTTAGCCCCCACCTGTCCCGGATCGCCCTTTGTCCACCCCGTCCCTCCGCCTCGCCTCTACTTGTCCCTTACTTGTCCCTTTTTGCGGTCAAGGGAAAAGTGACAGAGTAAGGGAAAAGTAAGGGAAAAGTAGATGCGCCACGGGCGGCCTGCGACCAAGAGGCGACCCCGGCGTGAGCCTTCCCCGGATCCCGCGTTCAAGGCCGTCAAGCAGGCAGTGCCAGCTGGTGTCGCTGGAGGCGGGGCACCGGAATTGGTTGTCGTTCGGGGCATCGTGCCCGCAGTTGTGCTGGTCAGCCGTCCCCTGTGGGTCTTGCCACTTATCCCGGTCTTGTCCAGCACTTATCCAGATACAGCAGGTTAGGGATAAGTCCGAAGAAAAGGACAAGTTTGGGGCAAGCAAGGGGCGAACAGAAAGTGTCGTGGCTGGCCGATGACCAAGAAGCGACCCGCGCACAAGTTTTCCGCGTGCCGCCGCTGGACTCTAGTCATCGTCGGACTCCGCCCCTCCACGCTCGCGGGATGCGACTGAGCTGCGCCCTGTGCTTGTC
>CAZZIL010000107.1:0-4603 GCA_964654265.1 uncultured Gammaproteobacteria bacterium
GGTGTCCCCAAGACCCTCTCAAGCCGGACAAGGAGGATGGGTGGCAGCTCACCAATGACGAGTTTGAAAGACGCCGAGACGCGTGACAGACAGGCACAGCGGCGCCTCACATCACCACGAGCAAGCGTAGCCGCTCCTTGAGAGGCGCCGCGTGACCGTGTTTCGCGACGGACCCCGTTAGTGCCTCGCCCCCCGGTGGGCGGACATCCCGGCAACGATCGGGGCGCACACCAAGGCGGCCGTCCCGAGATCGCGATCGCCGCGCCGGCGGCAGCCGGCGCCCCTATCCCGACGGCGTGCCATCCCCTGCCGGCTTGCGTCCGCCCCGGGGCGGACGGCCCGGACTGCCGATCCCCCGGCGGGTCTTTGGCGGCGGGATGTTGTCCGCGTCAACGATGCCCCCGAGCCTCTCCGGCATCTTTGCCACGGCCTCCAGAAACCGGCGGCACCAGTGAAACGCCGTGGCCGGGCTGATGCCGCATCGCTTGGCGGCGACCTTCAGCGTCTCGCCCGCCACCAGCGAGCGGCCGAAGACCAGCCAGAGCTCCTTGCGGTGCAGCCCGGACAGGGAGGTGCCGGTCACCGCGGTGAAGGTGCGCCCGCAGGCTTTGCAACGGTAGCGGCGCAGCCCCCCGGTCTTCCCGTGCGGACCGGCGCCGGGCGTCCCGCAACGCGGGCAGCGCCGGTCGTCACCGGCGATCTGCTCAACGGCCGCGACCGAGGCCGCCGCCGCCCTCACTCCCTGCCGCTTACGAATGGTCCCTGGGTCTCGACCCGCCGGGCACCCGCCGACATGCGGGCACGTGCCAACCGTCGCTGACGCTCACCGCGCCTCGTCGCAAGGTGCCGAATCGCCGATGGCCCTCCGGTCCCACCAGCACAGGGGGGCGTCCCGGCATCCCCTTGCGGTCCGCGGGGAGCGGCATCACTCGGGTGGCTTGGCCATCTCGACGAGCTCGCGCAACTGGTCGTCCGTCATCTCGGTCAGCCACGTCTCGCCATCCTGGACCGTCAGTCTCGCGAGCTCTTTCCTCTCCTCCAGCATTGAGTCGACCCTCTCCTCCAGCGTGTCCTCGGTCACCAGCAGGCGCACCTGCGCGGGCCGTCTCTGGCCGGCGCGGTGCGCGCAGTCCGTGACCTGTCGCTCGGCCGCGGGATTCCACCGGCGGTCGAAGTGGATCACCTGGGTCGCCACCTCCAGGTCCGGCCAGTCCCCCTCCTCGCCGGGCGACAGCACCAGGTTCCGCCTGGCCGGATCGCCCCGGAAGGAGTCCGCGACCGCGTCCCGGTCCCCCTTGGACAGGTCGGCGTGGAGAAACAGCGGCTCCTCTCCCGTTGCGGAGCGGACGGCATCGACCAGCAGCCTGCCCATGGCGGCGTACTGGGTGAAGACCACCGCCTTCTCCCCGGTGTGCGCAAGCCTCCCCAGCGTCTCCAGGCACAGCGCGAGCTTGCCGGACCCCGACGGGGTCGCCGTGTCGTGCCCAAGGTGGAGCGCCGGGCTGTCGCAGATCCGCCTGAGCGCGTCCAGCATCTCCTGGACCAACCCCCGCCTCTTGGCGTCGCGCGGATCCTGCCCCTCCCCGGCCTTGGCGATCTTGCGCAACATCCCCTTCGTCACCGCCCGGTAGAGCGTCGCCTGCTTCGTCGTGAGCCGGCAGTACTCCCTGCCCTCGATCCTCTCCGGGAGCTCCTTGGAGATATTCCTGGCCGTCCTGGACCGCCGCAGGACGAACGGCCCGGTGAGCTGGCGCAGGCGGGCGCATGCGGCCTCCTCACCATCGGTGCGAGTCGAGTGCCTATGGTCTGTGTCAAACGTCTTGCGCGGCCCGAGATACCCGGGATTGGCGCACTCAAGGATGTCCCAGAGGTCGTCGAGGCTGTTGTCGACCGGCGCGCCGGTCAGCACGACGCGGGCGCCCGCCTTGCAGTCCTTGATCGCCTTGGCCGCCTTGGGCGCAAGACCCTTGAGGTTCCGCGCCTCGTCGACCACCAGCAGACCCCAGGCGACACTCCCGACGGGGTCCGCGCCGCCCACGGTCCCGTGGCCGACGACGATCACATCGTGCGCCTCGGTATCGATGTCTCCCGCGCCCCCGCGCCAGACGACCTGCGTGCGCAACCCGGGCGCGAAACGGCGGATCTCGCGCGCCCAGTTTGCGAGCAGAGCGGCGGGCGTGACGACCAGGGTCTTGTGCGACGGGTCCCGGGACGTGCGGTGCGACATGAGGGCGATCGCCTGAAGCGTCTTGCCGAGCCCGGTGTCGTCCGCGAGCACCGACCCGAAACCGATGTCGGCGTTGTGCGCCAGCCACTCGAACCCGGCGCGCTGGTGGGGCCGAAGCGTCCCGGCAAGGCCGGGAGGGGGAGGCAGGCGATCGCGGGGAGACAGCATGTCCTTGACGAGCCGCCTCACCGGCGGGTCCAGGACGACATCGATCAGCCCGTGCCTGCCCGTCAGCGCCGCGCGCAACAACTCGTAATGGGCGAGACGCTGCCCCCTTGCCTTGTCGGCGTCACGCCCGACATCGCGAAGGTCCTCGTCCAGCAGCACGTGCCTCCCTGCCATGAACACGGCCTCCGGCCTGCCCTTTGCCCGGATGGCATCCACCGCCCGCATCACCCTTTCGCTGTCACGGTCGTCCAGGAACGTGTCGCCGATGGTGATCCCCCAGTCGATATCCACCAGCGTCGACAGGTCGACCCGCCCGGCGAGCGGGGCCTTGCCCCTCGTCATCCGGTAGCGCACGCGCGGCCGCTCCATCCTCGCGAGGTTGGCCTCGACGTCCACCCTTGCGCCAACGTTCAGGAACATGCGCCTCATCCGGGGAAAGATGTCCGTGTACTGGTCAAGCGGGAAATCGAACCCGGCCTGTGATTCCTCGGGCGTCGCCATCAGGTCATCCCTCAGTTGCCGCGACACGGTCTCCAGCGCCCAGACAAACCACGTCGTCGGATGCTCCGCGAGTATCTTCCCGAGCCGCGCGGGACGCCCGTCCGCGTCGGCGAACAGCACGTGCATGAGGACCGTCTCCGGATCCTTGCGGTCCGGCTCGAAGATCGCCCACAGCCAAGGGTGCGCCGGGGGAATCGCCAGTCGCCGCAGCCATCCCTGGACACTTGCCGCCTCGTCGGCGTCCATGCGATACGCCATGTCCCCGCGCACCTGGAAGAACATCCGGGCAGGATCGCGCCGATCCTCCCTCATGCCCGGCAAGCTCCCTTCCGGTCCCATCCCCTCCCGCAAGATCGCCCGGAACAGGATGTCGACCGCGTGCCGCACCTGGATCATCGGACTCGCGCGCATCGGGCTCCCGGGACCGTGCCGCATCCGCAACAGGTTGGGGGGACAGGTCTCGACGAACCGCGCGTGGACGGCGCGCAACTCCGCGCTCAGCATCGTCGCCGGCCGCCAGACGATCCTGTACGGCACAGACAGACCCGCGTCGACCAGCTCCGGGACCAGCGCGCACTGCTCGGCGAGCCTCTCGACGTAGCGGTAGAGCATCGCCCAGTAGCGATCCGTCCCGCCAAGCCGCCCGTGGTCCTCCGGCCCGACCTGGTCAAGCATGGTCGCGAGCAGCGCCCCCCTCTCCCCCTCGAAGAGCTTGCCGAGCTCGCCCGACTCCATGTCCTTCTCGATCGGCGCATCCCCGTTGTCCGCGGCGAGCGTGGCGACCCCGCAACCGAAGTTGACGGCCACGTCCAGCATGTCCGGAAAGCGAAGAAGGAGGCGGTCCGCCATCCTCTCGCGCGGCTTGCCGACCCCTTTCGCCGCGGTGAGCATCCCCAGGCGCAGGAGCTCCCCGAAGTCCTCCCCGAACGGGGAGTAAGCCAGCCGGCCCAGCGTCGCCTCAAGCAGGTGGGGGATGGCCGAGAGGTCGGGCATCCCGTCCAGGGGCCTGGGTTGCCACGTTGCCAAGTCGAGATCCCAACACGACATCAGCTGCCGGGGATAGGTCCCGGCCTCCAGCACCTCCTGGCTCCAGGCCCACTCCTCCAAGTCGAACCCGAGTGCCCGGAGGGCGTCCACAGGCGCCCTGGGAAGCTTGCGGCGAACCTTCTCGACAACGGCCCGGACGTGCGCGCAAGTCCCGGACGCGTCCGGGCACGAGCAGGTGGCGGGCATGTCCTCCCAGGCCAGCGACGCAAGCCCGGCCTTCCTTGCCACAACCCCCCCGAGCTTCCCAAGGTCCGGCTGGAAGCCAGCCTCGAAGGGCGCGCCCCACTTGTCGACCGTGACGAGCAACCGGTTGGCCTCAAGCCTGAGCCGGGCCGCGCAAGACGGCGGGGAGATCTCGACCCGGAACGGACCCGCTCCGCCCTGCGCCCACACCTCCGCGCGGACCGCCCCGGCCTCCGCCTTGAGATCCCCGACCACGTGCTTCTCCGTCTTGGCACTGGCGGGGGCGACGGCCCCCCGCCTGGCCACGCCGCCGGCCCTCTTGGGTCCCGCCATCAGGTCCCGCCCGCGCGGCAGGGCGAACGCCCGCCCGGCGCCCGGCTTGTCTCAGGAAAACAGGTCACAACGGCGCGCATGATAACCCGGATTGGCCGCCGGGACCGTTCCTGCCGCATCGACGAATGCCGGTCCGTGAAGTGG